>CAZEIY010000022.1:20194-21424 GCA_964512375.1 uncultured Rickettsiales bacterium
CTCCGAGTGCAGCTCGATCGTGGCAAGAATGAGCATTCGGAGGTCGCAGGGCTTCGGGTTGAGGCTGAGCTTGCCCGCTCCGATGGTCGCGAAGTCGAGCAGATCGGACACCTGGTGCAGCAGGCCGGTTGCTGCTCGCTCGATGCCATCGACGGCCCGTAGCTGTTCACTATCGAGGTTTGTCCCCTGTAGTCTCTCAATGAGGCCGAAAATGGGAGTCAAGGGCGTGCGCAGTTCGTGGCTCATCGTGGCCAGGAACTGGGTCTTCACCGTGTTTGCTGCTTCGGCTTCAATCTGAGCCATCGCGAGCTGATTCTCGCGCCGGTCTCGTTCCGTCATGATCTCTCGAAAGTCCCGCTCGAGAAGATGCAGGGCCGAGAACAGCGGAGCGAAGGGACCGTCGGGGCTGAGGGAGTCGGGTTGCCATGCATCGTCGTCGGCAAAGGTGAGCCGCGTCATGCCTTCGAGCAGTACCTGGCCGGCTTCATCGTACTCGCGGAGTCGCTGTTGCTGGCTCTTCAGGACAAGGGGCAGCTCGGCCGGGTCGAGGGAGTCGAGGTCATCGGCTCTGGGCTGCTTGTCATCCAGCCCTGCACTTATCTGTCGAATCTTGCCCCACGCTTCTGTGAGTGAAGCAGCAGCATGAACCTGGTGGCCGATAGCGGAGATGATTGGCTCCAGAAGCGTGAGTACCGTTCGGGTGCCGGGTGTTCCTATGTGGCAGACAGACAGCCAGGTGTCTCTGGTGGCACGGAAGTGGGCGATCCGCAGCCTGCGCACTTCACTGTCAACGCCGGAGATGTCGCGATCGAGCTGGATGATGTGTAGTCGCTCGCTCCCCAATTCCAGGACGATGGAGTCCAGAAGGGCGATGATCTCTCGCGTGTGCTCTGCTGTGCGTTTGCCGGAGCACTCAGCCAAGATGGTGTTGTGTCCCAGCAGCGAGGCTTTCGTTCTCGTTTGTCCGTCTTCCGTGGACAATTGCCAGTGCTCGGGGGCAAAGACCTCCACCGTTTCACCGGCCAACTCGATCGTCGTGACTTCCTCAGCCTCGAGCGTCTTTGGTATTCGACTCGCGGCGCCTGGGCGCATGCTGCGGAACAGACGGAGCGCTTCGAAAGCCTCATCGCTAGACGACTTCAAGGTCATCGCAGAGAGCAACTCGGGAGCGAGCGATCTCCCCCATGAAAGCAGCATCTCGGTGGTCTCATCACCAACGACGGCCTGGAA
>CAZEIY010000022.1:21434-22327 GCA_964512375.1 uncultured Rickettsiales bacterium
CTGTTCTTCCAAGCCAGCATCTTCCGCCGGGCAGCTAGAGAAACCGATTGAAGCCCCAGACAGTCATGGATCAGATGGAAGTGGATGCCAGGTAGGGCCGCGAAGATCTCTGTCCAGTGCTCATGGAGTGCTTCGACATCCGTTTCTTGTAGGTTGCCACGGATAGTAGACAGAACGGTGTCGGCACCTACCAGCACCGCCTGGAAGCGGAAGCTGTTGCCGGGCGATACGTAGACCCAGGACGGCGGTTGCATCACCCGTTGCTCGAAGCCGCCGATTCGAATGGTCTCGGCCTGTGGGAGATGCTGGTTAAGGAACCGAATGGCGTCGCCTGTCAGGGTGGGCCCCCCAAGCGGGGCAGAGGGGGCCTTCGTTGACGCAACCTCTTCGACTGGAAGGTGTTCTCGCTGGTCGAAGATGCCCGTGAAAGCCTTGTCGTCGTTCTCCGCGGTAGCCATCTGGTCGAGGAGGAAGGCCAGGCTATGCTCTTCGTCGTGGAAGAGATGGATGCCGATCTGCCAGCGGAGGAGCCTGAAGAGGTGGATTACTGAGCTGACAAAAGGGCCGAGGCCGTAGCACGCGATAGAGGCGAAATATGCGCCGGACTCTTTGCTCTCCTTCGCCATTTGTTTTCGAGCAGCCCGGGAGAGTCCATCGAGCTCGGTGCAATCGACGCATAGGTAGAGCGGTCTTTGGATGCCCAACCCGTCCAATTGTTCGAACAACGTCCCAAAGAGCGCTGACTCAGCCTTGGCGTTCTCGAGGTCCTGGTAGCCACGTTTTGTGAGCTTGATGATGGGGCCACCGAGATGCTCCAGCATCGACGAGTAGTTGGCGCTTTCCAGATAGACCGTCAGGGGCGGGTCATCATCAGTCTGAGTGGCTGGCACTTC
>CAZEIY010000023.1:0-5190 GCA_964512375.1 uncultured Rickettsiales bacterium
GATCCGGCCTGGCTGATCAAGGCGGTCTTCGAGACGAATCTGCTGCTGCTCTTTTCGGTGTGCCTGCTGCACTCGCTGCGCACTCATGGCTGGCAACGCACTCTTCGAGAATTCGCTGGCGGATTCGCACTCACCGCGCTCGCGGAGTCCACCGGTGTGCTCTCGGGCGCTTATGTGTACCCGGGCTTCCGCTTCTACATTTTCGCCACTCCGATCGGCAATCCTGCTTCCTGGGTGGCGCTCGTCTACATCCTCATGACGATATCTGACCGCCTCTTCTTTGGTGTGCACGCCCTGGTCGAGAAGTGGAGCATTGAGGCAAAGCCGTCCCTGTGGTTGCGAGGCTCTCTACCCCTGACCCTCGCGCTGTTGGCCCTCTGCGACGCGACCCTCGCTCTGTGTATCGATCTGGCTCTCGACCCGCTGGCCACCGTCTACAACTGGTGGATCTGGGTGCCGTGCGAGCCGGCGGTGCAGATAATCGGCGTCGGTGCCGTCGACCCCTACAACTTTGAGCGGCTGGTGTGGATGACAACTCCCGACAACCCCGTCGCCGAGTTCTTCAGCCGCTTCTGGTCTGAGGGCCTGCGCTATCCGACTCGCCTCTTTGGGATTCCGTTGATCAACTTCATCGCCTGGCTGGTCTTTGTGTTCAGCTTCTCTCTGCAGTTCCGCTGGGTGCAGAGCAAGGCTCAGTGGAGCGAGCTGCGCCGCACCCTGGTGCTGTGGCTGCTGATCCTTCTCGACTGGCCCATCATGTCCCTCCTGCTGATCTCTCCGAATCTATGACTCGACCATGAACGACGACCATCGAATCGAGACGCTCCAGGCGTCGTCCTGGCTGACGCAGCACCTTCCTGCCCTGCTGTTCGCATGGTTCTGGTTCGGCATGTTCTTGTGTGGCTTGTTGGCTCCCCCTGACCGGGTCGCGGATCTGGGCAGTGCCGTCCTTCAGGAGGGCTGGCACGTCAGTGTGATGTGTGTGTTGCTTGGCCTGCCGGTCGTGCTCTTGTACTGGCGCAGGGTGCGCTGAGCAGTCTCAGAACGCGTCCAGGTCAGCCCTTCCGCCTAATTTCGCGTTGGGGTTTGACTCGCCTGTGTTAAAACGAGCCATCGGGGGGCTTATGAACTGAGTCCATTCGTTTCAACTGGGGAGCTACTCAATGCATTCAATTACCCGCTTATTCGCGCTAGCGACGGTCGTCATGCTGGCCGGCTGTGAGCTTGCTAGTGCAGCGGCCGACAACTCCACTCAGGAGCAGATCGCCGCGCTGACGGCGCAGATTGAGGCGCTTCAATTGCAAATCGACGACAACACCGTGAGTGTCGAGACGATCGAGGGGACGTCCCTGGTGGCATTGACCGCTTCGGTGACTGCGAACACCGAGGCGATTGCTACCAACAGCACTCAGATCGAGGGCAACGCGACCGCGGCAGCAGCTGCTTCATCTGCGCACGACACTCTCGCCACCTGGCTCGGCTATGCCGCCGCCGGCATTACTGAGGGTAGTTTTCTGGAAGGAGTCATCGACAGCCTCTCCAGCTTGCGCACTGACCTGGACAACGTGACCGCTGTCAACACAGAGGCAGGAACACAGCTGGGAGCCGTGCTTGTCGATGTCAACGACCTGCAGTTGGACCTCACTGGTCTGACCACCACAGTCAGCACGATCACTGTCGATCTGGGTACGCTCGACAGCACTGTCATCAACATGGGCACCTCTGTGTCGGTGCTCGACACCACTATGACTGGCATGGGCACGACCATGGGCACGATGCAGGGCACTCTGGGCACGCTGGACACCACCATGACCGGTATGGGCACGACCATGGGCACGATGCAGGGCACTCTGGGCACGCTCGACACCACCGTGGTTGGCATGGGCACGACCATGGATGAGATAGACAGTGATCTGAACGACCTCGACACCCTGACGCGTCCCTTGTTTGACTATGTGAGCGTGGATGATGCGACCAACGAGGTCACCTTCACTGGCGCGAATGTCAACATTCGTAGCGGCAGCGGCTCAACCGATGACAGCGGTGCTCCCACAGGCGTCGGAAACCTCATCATTGGCTACGACGAAGACGCTACTGAGGTTCATTCCAGCTACTCTGCCAGCCAGAAGACCGGGTCCCATAACCTGGTGATAGGAACCGGGCACACCTACACCTCTACGGGCGGTTTTGTCTCCGGCAAGGTGAACTCTCTGACCGGAGCTGACGGGGCCATCCTGGGTGGTCGGCAGAACGAGGTGAGTGGTCCACAGGCGGCGATCAGCGGTGGACGCTACAACGAGGCCAGCGGCACCTACGGCATGATCGCGGGTGGTGAGAACAACCTCGTCTCTGGGGCCTACAGTTCGATCGCGGGTGGCAGAAACAATGACATCAGCGCGCTGCGCGGCATGATCTCTGGAGGTTATGACAACGAGATCTCTGATGGTTTGTACGGGGTGATCGCGGGCGGAGACGGCAACGAGATATCAGGGGGCAGTTACGGTCTGGTCTCGGGCGGTGTTGATCAGGTGCTCGACCATGGGATGGGACTAGTTGAGGTGCCGCTAGCCGAGACTCTGGCTTTGTAGGAGGCGGCTTTCCTGTCCTTGCGGATTGACTCATTCCGACGGCGACGCATCAAAGAGCCGCTTCTTGTCGTCAGTGGTCTGCTCTGCCTCCTGGTAGCAAGTGGCTGTGTGAGCAGCGCCATCATTGGCGGAAACCACGACGTTGGCGACTTCAGCGCTACGCCTCCTGCCGGCCCTCGCCTGGCAGCGGGCCTGCGAATCAGCGCAGTGACCATCAGCCAGGGCGTCTCCATCGATCTGTATCGTGAGGGCGTTACTGCTGATAGCTACACAGCGCCGCTCCTGACCGAACGTGAGGGCATCGTTCGGGTCTTTGTCGAGCCCACCGAGGACTGGTCGCCGAGGCCGGTTCAAGGGGAACTGGTCGTGCGTTCCGGCGCAGATGAGTTGCTCTTCTTCGACGAGGCTATCCCCGAGGGGGCGTCGAGGCCCGCGTTCTCAGAGACCACCTTTGACTTTACGTTCGGACCCGAGGTCATCACCGCGGGCAGCTCCCTGGCCGTTCGCCTCTGGGAGACGAGCTTGGAGCTGGGTGAGACGGAGTTGGGCAGCCGAGAGGAAGCCGCCTGGCCCCTGGCGGGCACAGCGCCGCTTCTTGCCACGGAGGCTGGCGGGGTCGTGCGCGTCGCGCTTCTGCCCATCCAATACCAGCACGATGGCAGCGCGCGCCTTCCGGTCACCACTTCCGAACAGCTTGCCTTGATCGAGGAGCGGCTCTGGCAGGTCTACCCCCTACGCGCCGTAGAACTGACTGTGTTGGAGCCTGAGCCAAGCGATATCGAAGTGCTCGGTGATGGCACTGGCTGGAGCGACCTGCTCTCGTCCTTGCGTGATGTACGCAGCGCTCGCGCAATTCCTTTCGACACCTACGTGCATGCCCTGGTCAATCCGGCGCCCAGCATGGCCTCATTCTGTGGCGCTGGCTGCACTCTGGGATTGGCCTATCGGGTAGGTAGCCCATTCTCAGCCGACTCTAAGGTGGGCCTGGGCACAGGCTACGAAGGTGACCGAACCGGTCGTACGCTGGTCCATGAGCTGGGACACCAGCATGATCGTGGGCACGCGCCTTGTGGTGGCGTGGGCAATCCTGACCTTGAGTTTCCTTATGAGGATGGCGGCATTGGCGTCGAGGGCTTCGACGTGCTGAGCGGCGATCGCATCGCTCCCGAGGACTATGCTGACTTCATGAGCTACTGCCCCGATCTGTGGGCCAGTGACTACACCTGGAAGGCGCTGCACGAGCGCATCCTCAGCGTTGAGGGGCTGCGTGGCAGCAGGGAACCTCAGCGTCGTGAGAGCTACTTGAGCTTCGCCGTGGATGGCTCCGGCCAGCTGCATTTTGAGCGGCGCCATAAGCTCTCTGTAGAAGAGCCCGACCCAGCATGGCCTGTGCAGCTGATTGATGAGGTAGGGCTGGTATTGGCCGAGGTTGATGCCAGCTTTCTGCCCTTCTCCGATCTACCGGGCGGCACCTTGATGATCCCCGAAGTAGTCAAGGGTATCGCTGCGGTGCGGTCAGCGGGCGTCGAGTACCGCGTAGACGGCGCGCGTTCGAACTGAGGCCCTATGGGCACGGCAGGGGGCTGGCTCGAGCAGTTCGCTCCAGGCGTCACTGACCGTTCAGCGAACAGAGAAGGTCTGGCGTTCGTAGCCGAAGGAAGCACCACCACCAGTGAAGACCATCAGGTGAACGGCGCTCGGTAGAATCTCGCTCGGTTCAAGAGCCCAGTCTGCGCTGTCCAGGTTGGTGTCGCCCGCAATCTCGGAGTCGTCTTCTTCGCTGCCCCACAGGTAGAAGCCGGTCTCGCTTCCCGCAGAAGGCCAGCTGCCACTGCCGCTGCCACAGTTACCCCCTCGTCCTGGACTCAGCAGCCGCCAGTGGCCACCTTCGGATGCCACGTACACCTCGATGCCACCTCCCTCTCCGGCTTCCTGCCAATTGGCTCCGTCGTTGTCGCCGATGGTCGCGACCATCCGGCTGTCTGGGTGCAGATGGTTGATGTGGGAGCGCAGAGCACTCATTGCTACCTCGCTCAGCAGTTCTCCTGTGCCCGGGTGGCGATAGCGCAGAGCTCGTTGATGGGCGAAGCCTGTATCGGCGACGAGATCCTCGATCAGCTCCTCCTCCGTTGTCCCCTGGTAGTAGGTGGCGGCGTCGTCATCGCACTTGTGCCATGGATTGTCGGTGCTGTAGCTGGCGACAATGACACCATCGGAGTCGTCTATCTGGAGCTCGATCCAGCCACCATCTTGGCCGCCCATGTCGCAGGACACCTCGAAGCTCGTAGTGCCTCCCGCATGGATCCAGTAGCTGCCATCCGGGGTAGCCGAGTCCTGTGTCAGGATCTGCGCACAGTCGAGGGCCGCGCAGACCTCGGACGATCCGGCCGCCGCCCCTTCGCCATCCAATTCGCCATCACAGTCCGCGTCCAGGCTCTGGCAGGTGGGCTCAGCGTCAGGTGCCCGACGCGGGTCCTCATCATCGCAGTCAGCACAAACGGGAGAGCCATCCCCGTCGAAGTCCCAGCCTTCCTGGTCGGCCCAGGTCTCGGGGTCGCAGTCATCGTCCGTGCCGTTGCACAGCTCATCGGCCCCGGGATAG
>CAZEIY010000023.1:5200-13220 GCA_964512375.1 uncultured Rickettsiales bacterium
TCGTCATCGCAGTCGCTGTCCCGCGGGAAGCCGTCGCCATCGCCATCCCAATGCCCGCAGGCGCTCAGCAGGGCCAGCACGGACAGGTAGGTAGCGGAGTGAACTCGGATGCCTGAGAAGAGAGACTTCATCGCGAAAGACATCGTAGCAGCCCGGTTGTCCCGTCCTGTTCGCTGAGAGGTGTTGGTGTCGCCCATGCTCTATGCTTCTCGCCTATGGGTGCTGAACACAGAGCCGCCATCGATGAGGTGGCCTCTCAGTTTGAACCGGCCACTGCCGAGCTCCTGGCCGCTCGCTCCCTCGAGCGTCGCCGGGACTGGAAGTTCGTCATGTCCGAGGCTGTGCTCGCCGAAGTGATGGCGATGATGACGCCCAGTCACCACCTCTTGCTTGCTGCGGGGGAGCCGCTCGCTCAGTACGAGACTCACTACGTCGACACCGAGAATCTGCACTGCTACCGCGAGCACCGACGCGGACGGAGTCGCCGTTACAAAGTGCGGGTTCGTTCCTACCTGGATCGGGAGGTCACGATGTTGGAGGTAAAGGCGCGCGACGCCCGCCGCATGACCGAGAAGCACACTCTGGAACGCGACTTCGGCGACCTGACGATCTCGGATGAGGCAGCTCGAGAGTTCATCGCTCGGCATTCGGGTCTACCGGTGGCAGCGCTTCGGCCCAGCCTGAGTAACTCGTTCCGTCGCATCACCTTGCTGGGGGTCGAGCGTCCTGAGCGCATCACCCTCGATGTGCAGATGAAGTTTCATGTCGGCGACTCGGAGCGCTCTCTGCCCGGCGTCGTCGTCGCCGAAGTGAAGAGTGCACACAGCCGAACTCGCACCGATGTCTTGCATCTTTTTCGCGGTGCTCGGCTGCGCCCCCTGGGCTTTAGCAAGTACTGTCTGGGCACTGCCCTCTTGAACAAGGGCTTGCGAGCCAACCGTTTCCTGCCGACTCTTCGTCAGGTGGCGAGGCTCGAGGAGGTCTCATGAGCGCCCTACTCGCTGATATCGATGTGCTGGCGATACGGCTCATCGCCGATCTTGTGTGTATGACCATCCTGGTGCGAGGCATCTACCTGCGCTACCACGCAGCGGCCGAGTTCGCCTTTGCCCACATGATGCTCAACCTGGTGACCTTCGCGCTGGTCTGGTTGATGCACGGCACCAGCATCGACATCGGTCTTGGGCTCGGCCTGTTCGCGATCTTCGGCATCCTGCGCTACCGCACCCAGGCCCTCAAGATCGTCGATCTCACCTATTTGTTTACCGCCATTGGATTGGCCATCATCAATGGCATCGAGCACAACGCGATTCCCGTGGCTCAGATTATCCTCCTCGATGTGGTCGTCCTGGCCTTGCCGGCGCTGATGGAGTGGCGCGCCGCCTCGGTACGTGAGCAGACGATGAACTTGATCTATGACCGCGTTGATCTGCTCGACCCTGCGCACCGAGAGGAGCTCCTGGACGATCTGCAGACCCGCCTCGGGGTGCGTCCGGTCAAGGTCTCTCTTGGTGAGGTGGATCTGCTTCGTGAGACGGCGCATCTGACCTTGTTGGTGCGTCCCAGGAAGCCCTGAGGTGCGTCCAGCCCGCTGCATCGCAGCGCTCTGCCTGCTGGTGCTGGCCATTCCAGGTGCAGCTGTCGCCGATATCGAACTGCGGACCGCTGCATCCCTTGATGTGCGAGTCGCGAAGCCACTGACGATCGGCTTTGAGGAAGAACTTCGAGTCGACATGCGGCCGGGTGAGCCACGGAGTTGGCTTCAGAGTGTCGAACTCAAGATCCAGCCCATCAAAGGACTTCGCATCGCACCCCAGTATCGATTTGCTCGGTACATGAGAGCACGTGGCGAGGCGACAGAACTGCGTCACCGCCTTGCGGTGGCCCTTCGTGGTCGCTTCAAGCTGGGGCCAGTGCGTCTGGGGCTGCGGGAGCGCTACCAGGTGCGGATTGGCGAGCCCGGCTCTACGCCTCGCCAACACCTGGTCAGCAAGGTCGATGCCAGGGTACGCCACGAGGCGCTACCCTTCGAGCCATCGTTGTGGCTCGAGTTCTTCTTGCGCCTGCCTGAGGATGAGGACACCGTGCTCGCAGACAAGATCCGTGTCGGTCTGGGCGTCTCGATGCCTGCCGGCTTGTGCGATGTCGACATCGAGTTTCAAGTGGAGAAATCGATCAAGAATCTAGAGGAGGCGGCGGTCCCGATCTTCGCCATCAACTTTGAGTTCGAACTAGACGCGCGGCCGAAGAAGGACTAGATCAGGGTGCAAATCCACACGGGGGAAGCATGGCTGAGCACAGCGGAACGGAAGAGCACA
Source organism: uncultured Rickettsiales bacterium (assembly GCA_964512375.1). Taxonomy (GTDB): domain Bacteria; phylum Myxococcota_A; class UBA796; order UBA9615; family UBA9615; genus UBA6601. Next base: position 7,519 of record CAZEIY010000023.1, read on the forward strand.
CTGATGAGCGAGAGGGTCTGGTCGAGACCCTGTTCCACGGAACGGGGACCACGTACGACGATATCGCCCACCTCGCCACATGGGGCCGCGACCAGAAGTGGAAGGAAGAACTCCTCTCTCACATCGATCAGCCCAAGCGCATTCTTGATCTCGCCTGTGGTACCGGCATTCTTCTGCTCGAGATGGCGCGCCGCTTTGACTGTCACGTCACCGGCATCGAGCTGCGCAAGGAGTACCTCGACCTGTGTGAGTCCCGCGCCGCAGCTCGAGGCTTGGACGACACGAGGTTCATCCTGGGCAACGCCGAGGAAGTCACCCTCGACGAGCAATTCGATCACATCACCTCCTGCTACATACCCAAGTACGTCGATCTGACTCTCGTGGTGCCGCACATGGTCGACATGCTCGCTCCTGGTGGCCTGTTCATCATGCAGGATTTCGCCTACCCGAGCGTGCCCTGGGTGCAGGTGCTCTTCGAGGACCACTTCGAGCGCATGCGCGAGCGGTGCAAAGACCATCCCGACTGGAACGAGGTCTGGGAACTGCTACCTGACGTCCTCAAGAAGACCACGTGGATCGAAGACACCGAGTCTGAGATGCGCAAGGCAGGACTGGTCGATGTCACGGTGGTTGAGCAGTCGATGCGCATGTCGGCGTTGGTCTACGGTCGCAAGCCCGAAGCCGCCAACTAGCTCGTAGATTTCCCGGACTGAGCCTGAAGCCGCCTACCGGCTGGTTGGTGTTGAAGTTCGCTCACTTAGGGAGCGGAAGCTCGGGTAGATCGGTGTCTTCTGCATGCAGCCAGCGTCTGGCGACTCCCACCTTGTAGCCCTCTCGTAGCGAGCGACCCGCGTGCAGCGGCAGCCCTTTGGGTCTCGGGATCGAGGGCGCCGGTCCCCAGCGCTCGCCGAGCGCGGTGCCCAGGCCCTCGAAGAAGGGGGCCGGGAGCCTATCGAGACCAGCAGATAGAACGATCTCACGGGGCTGATGGAACTCAGCGAGCGCTCGGCCACAGTCCAGCCCCTGGCTCCACCAGCCCGCCAACTGTACGGTTGCATGGAGCTCACGCAGCTCCTGCTCCACGGAGGAGAGGGCATCGTTGTCCCAGCCGCCTTGCACCTTCTTCCAGTCGATTCCGCCCGCGTAGTGGATGCTGGCGGCGGCCCTCAGCGCCGCTTCCTGGCTGCTGCGGTTGAGGGGAGTGATCTGTCGTAGGCTTGCCTCTGTCCTGCGCAGCAGGGTGATCGGTTCTACCTGGCCTGAGTTGTACAGCGACGCTGCATCGTAGTGGCGAGCCGTAGCTTCGCCGACGCCTTGCCACCAGAAGAGGCGATATGAATCCGTTGGAGCGCTGAGCCCGGCCAGTGAGGACCGCGCACGTAGCTCAGCAGCGGCCTGTTCCCGGCCGAGGCTGTAGGAGTGGAGTTCGCGGGTTCGAGGATCGCTGCTTGAGCACTCCTTGAGCGTATTGAGGGGAACTCTGGTGCCAAAGCCAGGGCGCAGGAAGTCCCAGTCCACAGCCTCGAACTCATTCATTCCCTGACTGGGGAAGGGCGGCTGCATGCTCTCGGCACGAGCCGCGAGCCCCCCCAACAGAGGAAGGGCGAGCAGCAGCGCGGACAGGGTGCGAAAGCCGGCTCTCCAGGCGTGCCCTGTGGCCAGGGCTATCGCGAAGAACAGCAGGGGGTACAGGGGGGCTGCATAGCGTGCCGAGAGGGGATAGGCGATCGCGGGAGCCGGCGGGTCGTGTACCTGGAAGCGTACAACGCAGTACATCGCCAGCCAGAAGCCGAGGAAGAGAAGGACGCCGAGTGCATCCCGGCGCAGGAGCGAGTCTCGAGGTTCTCTCAACAGCACTCGCACCAGCAGGGCAAGGCAGCCGGCTGCCGAGGCAGCCCAAAGCCAGCCCAGCCACCAGCCGAGCGTAGTGTTGGGCAGACCGAACAGCGCGACCAACTGCCGGGCGCTGACGAGCGTGCTTAGCTTGTACGGGATGCGCGCCAGTGCGGGTCTCGCCTCGGCCCCTTCATAGATGGTCACGAAGGGGTGGAGACCAGAATTCAGCCACTGAATGGCCCAGGGAGAGAGACCCAGGGCGATGCCAATGAGGAGTGTGCCGAGCTGCGCGCGTCGTCCCGTGAGCAGGAACCAGGTGAGGGCGGCCGGTATTGCGAAGATTCCTGAGAAGCTGGTGAAGGTGGCCAGACCCAGGAAGGCTCCGGCTATCACCGTGCGGCTCTTGCCGGGCTCACCACTGAGGGTGATGAGTCCTGCAAGGGCGAGGCAACCAGCCTCGTAGTGGTTGCCCCAGCCGACACTGGATAGGAACAGCCAGGTTCGGGGTGGAAGGAGCAGCAGAGCGAGGAAGGCCCACGCGGCCGGTCGTCCGCCCAGGCGATGGAGCGCTCGGGAACCCAGCGCGGCAACCAGGAGTACGAACAGCAGCGGCACAACCTTCCAGGCCAGCCAACTGCGGCCCAGAAGCGAGAAGACGCCCATCCCCAGGAACGCATTGAGGCTGCAGCCTCCGCAGAAGTCCCTGTACTGCAGCAGGAAGGTGCTGCTGAAGTGGCACTCGAGCATCTGCCAGGCCTGACCGGCGTTCCACATCTCCTCGGAGTCCACCTCGACGATGGCAGGATTGAACACCAGCGCCAGCTGGAGTGTGGCGAGCAGGACGAGGGCGAGGGCGGTCTCCCACCAGCGTGGATTCATTGACCCGGCGTCCGAGCAAATAACTGCTCTGCTGTGTCGACCTGTGTGCCGGGTATGCGCTTGCCCTTCCAGGCTTCACCGCTGCCATCCCTGGGTCGGAGCCAGCGGACCCGGTCTCCGAGGCTGCGCGCAGCCAGCCAGGGGTCGAGGGCGGCCCCACCAGGCTTGGGAGAGAGGAGCCAGGACGGCCAGGGCTGGGCGCGCTCGTCTCCCCTGGGGCCGTCCCACCACAAGGTCACTGGGGCGTCGATGAGGACGACGGGCCCGCCCTCTCCTGCCAGGATCGCGGCCCACAGGGCAGGCACTGAGCCTGCGCCGATGCCGACAAAACCGAGCTTTGCCGGCACGACGCCGCGGACCTTCCGCAGCCGATCTCGCGCTTCAAGGACGTCCTCGACCGCCAGGCCAAGGGCTGTGCCGGCCGACTCGATGCTCCATCGGGAGGTTCGCTGATCACTCTGCGCGGAGGCGGCGACGGCGGGTCGTACGAAGAGTGCGGGTGCATCTGCGGCGATGTGGTCATCGCGGCCGAGGGCGGTGCCGCTGGCCGCGGTGTTGGTCCAGTCATCCTCGGTTGTGTCTCCCGGCTCGCTGGCCAGCACGACGACCCAGCCCACGCCGCTCTGCAGAGCGCGGGCATGGCGCAGCTTCATCTCTGGGGGCTGCAGGCCTGGCGGGCGCTCGCTGGGCAAGCCATGAGCAGGGAGACCCAGGGCCGCGCGCGCGGCGGCGACCTGCACAGGGCCAGCGCCCCTCCACGGCGGGACGCCCTGCTCGAGGAGTCCCGGCGCGCTGGCACCGCTCAAGGGCATGTGCAGACGGTGATCCAGCTGCAGATAGTGCTTGTGCAGCCTCTCGATCAGGTCGCCACTTCGTTCGGGCGTCGCGGGGCGATTCAGCAAGGCTTCCTCGAGGAAGAGCAGCGACTGGGCAGCTTGGGAGTCGCTTACTCCGTGCTGTGCTGTGTTGCGGACCGTGAGGCTGGAGAACTCGCGCAGCCGGGTGGCGACTCTCGGGTCGGCGCTCGCTGGGTCCTGCCAGAGCAGCGCGGGTCGTGGGGAAGGGGGGCTGCCGGGGCGGCAGGCAAGCTGCGCTAACCATGCGGGGCTCTGCTCGCGGCTCCCGGGGAGAGCCCCGCACGAGCACAGGGCCTGTCCGTTCTGAGTGGCGAAGGCGTATTCAGTAGCGCCAACGACCGCAGCTCGAATGCGTGGCTCGGAGGCGGCGAGGGCGACGGCGCGCTCTGCCCCTCCTGAGAAGCCCATGACAGCGACCGCATCGCTACGGATCGGTGCTCCCATTCGCCCGGCGAGCGCAGCATCCAGGCCACCCCACAGGGCCACGACATCCCAGCCAAGGGGCGTCTTTCCACCTCGCCGGGATCGCATCTCCCCGTAGAGTCCGTCGTTGAAGTGGGCGCGTCGCCAGGCAGGGACCGCCACCTCACCGTGCTCGACCCCTCTCGAGGCTACGGACAGGACCGCCCAGCCCTCGCGGGCAAACATCTGGCTACGCCCTGCGACCTCTCGGGCAGCGAGACCCGCGCCCCAGTGGCCGTGAGAGTTGATCAGCAGGGGCAGCTCACCTGGCGGCAGGGGGGAGGGTAGAAACAGCTGCGCGTGTACCTGGTCAGTGCGTGCACTACCGTGTTGCCAGCGCAGGGCCTGCACCTCGAATCCATGCCCGCTAACGGTCGGGCCACGTTCGATTGCGGGCATGGATGGGCGCTTCAGGGGGAGAGCGGCGGCTGTCAGGAGTCCACGTCGGGCAGTCTGCAGCTCCCTCGCGACGCAGGGTTCGGTTTCTGTTTTCGGCTGGTCTGATCGAGGGCTCGGAGAGCAGGCTCCCAGGATGGAGCCGATGAGCACAAGCGTGCCGGCAAGTGCTACGAGATGCCGCCGTGGCATGTCACGGTTACTCAGGGGGGCGGTGCGCCTCAATGGCTCTCCGGGGGCAGTTTCCTCAGAGCTCCTCGAGGATGCGGTTCAGGGTTGCGCTTGGTCGCATGGCGGCGGCCGCGAGCTGCTCGTCCGGCAGGTAGTAGCCGCCGATATCCATGGCGTCGCCCTGCACATCGATCAACTCGCTGACGATCTGCTCTTCATTGGCCGCGAGTGTCTCGGCCAGGGTCGTGAAGTAGCTGCGCAGTTCTTCGTCCTCGTGCTGGCTGGCCAGCGCCTGCGCCCAGTACATGGCCAGATAGAAGTGGCTGCCGCGATTGTCGAGCTCGCCGACCTTACGTGAGGGGCTCTTGTTGTTGAGCAGGTAGCTGGTGGTTGCCTGGTCGAGCGTGGTGCCGAGAACACTGGCCTTGGGGTTGGCGTATTGATCGCCCAGGTGCTGCAGCGAGACGGCCAGCGCGAGGAACTCCCCCAGAGAATCCCAGCGGAGGTGATTCTCGGCCTCGAACTGCTGCACGTGCTTGGGAGCTGAACCACCGGCACCCGTCTCGAACAAGCCTCCGCCATTCATGAGCGGCACAATAGAGAGCATCTTGGCGCTGGTGCCCAGCTCAAGGATCGGGAAGAGGTCGGTCAAATAGTCGCGGAGCACATTGCCGCTCACCGAGATGGTGTCTTCACCGCGGACGAGACGCTCGAGGGTGAAGTGGGTCGCCTCGACGGGTGCGAGCACATGGAATTCCAGGCCGCTGGTGTCTTCGTCGCTCAGGTACTCGTTGACCTTGGTGATGAGCTGAGCGTCGTGTGCGCGCTCAGAGTCCAGCCAGAAGACCGCAGGGGAGCCGGTAGCCCGGGCGCGCCGAACGGCGAGCTGTACCCAGTTCCGAATGGGTGCATCCTTGACCTGGCACATCCGCCAGATGTCGCCCGCAGCGACAGAATGAGAGAGCAGGGTGTTCCCCCCGCCATCGACGACCCGCACAGTGCCCGCTGCGCTCATCTCGAAGGTCTTGTCGTGGGAGCCGTACTCTTCGGCCTTCTGAGCCATGAGTCCGACGTTGGGAACGGTGCCCATGGTCGTCGGGT
>CAZEIY010000023.1:13230-22008 GCA_964512375.1 uncultured Rickettsiales bacterium
CTCGATGACCGCCTCGTAGACGCCTGCGTAGCTGCTGTCGGGGATGACCGCCTTGGTATCCGCGGTCTCGCCAGCGAGGTTCCACATCTGCCCAGACGTGCGAATCATCGCCGGCATCGATGCGTCGATGATTACGTCGCTGGGTACGTGCAGGTTGGTGATGCCCTTGTCCGAGTTGACCATGGCGAGGGCGGGGCCGCGCTGGAAGGCGGCTTCGATGTCGGCCTCGATGACCCTTCGCTGCTCCTCGGGAAGCGCCTGGATCTTGGCGAGCAGGTCGCCCAGGCCGTTGCATACGTCGACGCCCAGCTGATCGAAGGTGGCGCTGTGCCGCGCGAACACGTCCTTGAAGAAGGTGCGAACGGCGTGGCCGAAGATGATCGGATCGCTCACCTTCATCATCGTGGCCTTCATGTGAAGTGACAGCAGGATTCCATTGCTGCGGGCGTCTTCGAACTCCTTATCAAGGAATTCGAGCAGGGCGGCCCGGCTCATGATGGTCGCGTCGATGACCTCACCCTTCAGCAGGTCGAGGCCTTCGCGGAGGACAGTGACCGTGCCGTCCTCTGAGACATGCTCGATGCGGGACGTAGTTGCCTCTGGCAGAGTCGTAGAGAGCTCGTTGTTGCGGAAGTCGCCGCTGCTCATGGTTGCGACGTGCGACTGGGAATCGGCGCGCCATCCGCCCATGGAGTGGGGGTTGTTGCGGGCGAACTCCTTCACCGCGCCGGGAGCGCGCCGGTCGGAGTTGCCTTCGCGCAGCACAGGGTTGACCGCGCTGCCCTTGATCTTGTCGTAGTTGTCCTTGATGGCGTGTTCCTCGTTGCTGCCGGGTTCCTCGGGGTACGAGGGAACGGCGAAGCCAGCCTGCTGCAGTTCGCTGATGGCCGCCTTGAGCTGGGGAACTGATGCGCTGATGTTGGGAAGCTTGATGATGTTTGCTTCGGGCCTCTGCGCGAGGTTGCCGAGCTCGCCGAGGGCGTCCGCGATGCGCTGCTCTTCGCTCAGGTACTTGGGGAAGCGCGCGAGGATACGTGCCGCCAGAGAGATGTCGCGGGTCTCGAACGCGATGCCGGTGGGAGCAGCAAAGGCCTTGATGATGGGCAGAAGGCTGTAGGTAGCCAGGGCGGGGGCTTCGTCCGTCTTGGTGTAGATGATGGTGGGGGTATCGTTCATCGGATTTGGACACTTCTTGGGGGGCGGGTTCATTGCACGTAAGCGCAGAGTGTACTGAATTTCTGCCTGCTTTCCAGAGACGGTCCCCACAGCCCGTGACCTCCCCTATCATGTCGCGATGTATGCACTCGCGTTTGTCGCTCTCGCTCTCTTCTTAGTCTGGCTCAGCTATCGCTCTCTGAAGCGGAAGCGTCTCATCGAGAATGTCCCCTCTACGAAGGTCCTGGGCATCACGATGGGTCTGAATGAGGTCACCGGCGTAGTCGCCTGTGAGGAGCCTCTTCAGTCACATATCAGTGAGCAGTCGTGTGCCTGGTATCGCTACACCATCGAGGAGTACTTCCAGCGGGCGAGCACAGAGACAGACGCTGAGGGGAACGAGAGCGAGGATGTCGACGAGGGCTGGGAGCGGGTCGAGTCGGGGGAGGACTCCTGTCCGTTCATGCTGAGTGACGAGACCGGCGCGGTGCGGGTGGTGCCAGATGGCGCTGAGTTCACCGGCAACCTGGTCGCCGAGCGTCGCTTCGAGCGGCCGCCGATGAGTATCCTTGACGTGAATCCACTGATGGATCGACGCAAGCCTCCAAAGGGCGCGCTCGATCCGGCCGACAGACGGGCCTCTGGAAACTGGGATGGCGGCGCTGATCGTTTCGAGCTCATTGGCAACGACGACCGGATCTTCTCGTCAGTTTCCAGACGAGATCGCAAGGGGGGAATGGGCTTCTATCGCGTGCGAGAGCACATTATCGTTCCCGGTGACGAACTCTACGTGTTGGGAAGCGGACGGTGCCGGGAGGATGTCGCTGAGCCGGAGCTGGCCTACGACAAGATCGACGATGTGTTGGTGCTCTCGGTCGAAGGAGAGGAGTCTCTGGTGCGTTCTCAGTTGTGGACAGCGATTGCCGGCTTCCTGGGCGCTCTGGTCTGTCTGTTGGGTGGCGCCTGGATGCTCGCTGACGCCGAGAAGCTGCCCCTGACAGTGCCTCGCGATCTGGTGCTCCTTGCCCTGGCATACCTCGTCGCCTGGGCTCTGCTCTATTCAGTGCTCCTCTACAACGGGCTCATTGACGTGCGTCACCGGGTGTTGCGCTCCTGGAGCCTCATCGATGTCCAGCTGAAGCGGCGCCACGATCTGATTCCGCGCCTGGCCGACTGCGTGAAGGGCTATGCGGCCCATGAAAATGAGGTTCAAGAAGCTGTCGCGGTGCTGCGCAGCGGCAAGAAGCCACGGAGTACAGATGGCATGCCAAGTAAGGGTCAGGTGCGCAAGGGTGCCCGCGCCGCGCTCGCTCAGCGCGAGGCAATGGGGCGCCTGCTCGCCGTGAGTGAGGCCTATCCCGATCTCAAGGCATCTGGCGTATTCCAGGAGCTTCATCACAGCCTGGTCGACACCGAGGACCGCATCGCGTTGGCGCGCCGGTTCTTCAACGACAGCGTGACGGCGTACAACGATCGCATCGCGACGGTTCCAGATGTGTTCGTTGCCAGGCTCGCACGTCTGACCCCAGCGCTGCTGTATCGGATTGATGATGGCGAGACAAAAAGCGTGCCCGTGTCTCTTGATTCATGAGCTCGCGTTCGTCGGTACTCACAGGTCTTGCGGCGATGCTGCTCGTGGCCTGTGGGACGCCACCGAGCGAGCCTGACTCCGAGCTCGACGATCTGCCCGCAGACTTCGCCCCCTCTGGCGATGAGTTCATCGTCGTCATTCTCCCTGATACTCAGATCTACGCTCGCGACTACCCGCTCAGCTTCGAGGCTCAGTTGCGCTGGATCGCCGACAACGCGGAGCGCTACTCCATCGTGTTCGTCAGCCATGTGGGGGACGTGGTGCACAACGCCAGCGAGCAGGTGGAATGGGACGTGGCGCGGGCGGCCTATAGCCAACTCGACGAGCAGGACATCCCCCATGGCTTTGCGATTGGTGGACACGACACCTCATCGCCCCTGTACACCGAGCCCATCGACAGCAGCTGCTCGCCTTTTGAGACCACCGACTGCTCGAGCGCCGACTATCTGGCCAACTTTGGCCCACAGCACTACGAGGGGCGCCCGTGGTTTGGGGGAGCATCGCCCAGCGGGCGCAGCAGCTACCAGTTGGTGCAGGCCGGGGGAATGGATCTCTTGTTCCTGCACCTGCTTCAGGACACCCCTCAGGATGAACTGGACTGGGCGGATGGGGTGCTGAGCGCTCATCCGGGGGTCCTCGCGCACATCACCACCCATCGATACCTGTACGACTATCGGCTCACTGACTTTCTGCCGGCGCCTCTGAGTCTGCTGCCTGGTGGACGCTTTGGCAGCGTCACCTACAACCTGGGCGATCAGCACCTGCTCTTCGACACCGGCCTGCAGGCGAGTGAGTTCTTTGCTCAGCTGATCGCTCCACACCCTTCGGTGTGGGCGGTGCACTGCGGCCATGTTGACGGGGAATTGAGACAGCAGGCGGTCAACGATGCGGGACTCGCGGTGCACGAGGTCCTGGTCGACTTTCAGGAGATGGCTGATGGTGGCGGTGGTTGGCTGCGTTTGCTCAAGTTCAAGCCCAGCGAGAACCAGGTGGAGTCGCTCACCTTCTCGACTACCGGCTTCTCGAGCCGGGCCAATGGCGATGGCTTTGAGCACTCCCTCGATCTGCTCCAGCGCTACCGGAATGCGTACGGTGCAGAACTCGTCGACCTTGGCCTGGACGAAGAGGAACTGGACGCCCTGCTCGAAGAGATCAGTGCGCCGGGGCCAGAGCGGGATGGCTACTACGAGAGCCTCTATGCCTCGGGCGCTCGAGACTCGAGCTTCGTCCTCGATGTGAACTTCTCGGACTATCTGGCGGCCTCGCGTTAGACTTGAGAGATGTCACGAACCGATCTCGCCCTCGTTCTCGCCTTGTTCCTGTCTACGCTGGCGTTCCCAGCTTGTGTAGAGCGGTCGCGCTCAGGGAGCGATGACGATGACGATGACAGCTCCGCCGCTGGGGTGGACGACGACGACACCGGGGGTGACGACGACACCTCAGGCGATGATGACACCTCAGGCGATGATGACACCTCAGGCGATGATGACACCTCAGGCGATGATGACACCGCCGAGACCGACCCCTGCGCCAATGAGGCCAGGCAGATGATCTACGTCATCGACCACGACTACCGACTTTATTCCTTCAATCCGAGCAGTCACCAGTTCAATCTCATAGGACCGCTGAACTGTCCCGCAGGGGCTTCCTGGTTGGAGTGGGGCAATACCGGGCCAGCGACTCCGTTCTCAATGTCCGTGGATCGCCAGGCACGGGCCTGGGTGCTCTACAGCAGCGGCGAGATCTTCCAGGTCTCCACCCAGGACGCCAGCTGCCAGGCGACCGGATTCGTCGCCGGTCAGCAGGACTTCAAGCTCTTTGGCATGGGCTTCTCTAGTGATGCCCCAGGAGCGGACACGGACACCTTGTTCATCTCTGGCGGTGATTTCTCGGTTTTAGGGGCGCTTGACGCCGATAACGCTCGTCTCGGCTCGATATCTACGACGACGATGGGCGTGAACAGCCTGGGTCCGGTTCCTTCCGGTGAGTACACCCCCGAACTCAGCGGCAATGGGGACGGCGAGCTCTTTGCGTACTATCCGGGGCTCGGTGGAGCCACCATCATGCGTCTCGACAAGCAGAGCGGCAGCGCTCTGCAGAGTTGGCCTTTGCCGGCCTCGTCGGGGACGGTAGCTGCCTGGGCCTTTGCCTATTGGGGAGGGCAGTTTTATGTCTTTCTCAGTACGGGAGACATCTTTAGCGGCACCACTGCGAGCGTGTATCGCTTTGACCCCAACTCTGGCGTCTACGATCAGATCCTCAGCAACACCGGCAACGTCGTGGTGGGAGCGGGTGTCTCGACCTGTGCGCCGGTCAGCGCTCAGTAGCGGTCCATGGTTCCTCGGTCAGCTCAGTTGACGGGCCTTTGAGACCGAGTTGACTTTACTGTGTGAACGGGGGAAAACCCGGTGCCTAGAAAGAACTCCGGAGAAACTCTCGTGCGTGAGCTTGCCCAAATTATTCTCAATAGAGTCCCCTCTGTAGAAGCCCACTGTGATGGCCCCTGCGGTGTGTACGACCCTTCTTCTGCTCGCATTGCCGCCGAGGCTGGTCTGTCGATGACCAAGAAAATCCTCGCCCTCACTCCTCCGGCATCCGGTGACAGCGAGGCCTGGGCCCGCTACCTGAATACGATGGCTCGCTACGTCGCCATCAAAGAAGAGCAGACCCATATCGCCAAGGAAGAACTCCTGGTGCTGTGGACTGACTACTTCAAGCCGCCTCATCTCGAGCAGCACCCCGCTCTGCATGAGACCTTCTGGAAGGCCGCAAAGCTCTGCTCGTCGGTCAAGGTCGAGGTCAACCTCGAGCACGCCGAGGAGCTGATGGCCGCCATCAAGGAGATCCACGAGATCTTCTGGGCAACCAAGGGCCGCGATGTTCCCTGGTACACGGCCAGCTGAGCACATTGTCTCTGCCTCTTGCCGGGCCCTGGGACTGGCTGCTGCTCGTCCTCGGAAGGCGACAGCCGTACCGGATTGAGGGTCGCTCCATGTTACCGGGGCTCTCGCCGGGCGATCTCGTCCTCGCCGACACCCGAGCCTTGCAGCGTAGCGCTCCTGAGGTGGGCGACATCGTCGTCGCACGGCACCCCTTTAAGAGTGGGGTGCGGTTAATCAAGCGGGTGGTCGCCATTGAGTCGGGGCGGGTTCGCTTGAGTGGAGACAACCCTGATGAGAGCACGGACAGCCGTGGTCTTGGCCTGTTCCAGACACCCGATCTGCTCGCCAGGGTTCTGGTGCGAGCACGATAGGAGCCCCATGTCCCCTGAAGCGCTTACTGGTATGTCCCACTCCCACAAGTACCTGGGCTATCTGCTCTCTCTCCTGCCGATGGTCCAGCTGCTGCTGGTACTCGCCGGAGCTCGTAACAAAGGGTCGATGGCTCGCGTCGTCGCTCTCATTGCCAGCAAGGGCTACAACATCTTTGGCGGCATCATTATCGTGCTTGGATTCATTGTGTTCCTTGTTGGAGGTCACCCGATGTCCTCGCTGTTCGTGTGGGCCTCGCTCGCGCTGTGGGTACCCATAGCCCTCTCCTCCAAGCGCATGGTTTTGCCGGAGTGTGAGGCTGTGATGGGCGGTGGTGTCGCCAGCTCACGCATGTTGGTGGGTACGGTGGTGCAGCTTCTCTGCATGGTCGCCATTGTCGGCTTGATGACCGTCCAGCCTTGACGCTGGGATGAGCTCCTCGCCAACGGAGCACGCGGGCTGCAGCTAGAGTGGTCTCTGCAGCCCTTCATGACTTTGAAGCGTCCCAGCAGGTCAGTTCTCGCTTTTGTACTCTTGTTGAGTACGAGTTCCTGTCTCTGCGCTTCCAGCGAGTCAATGTCCGCCTGTGAGGCTCTGGTCAGTGAGATCCTGCGCCTCCAGGAACTGCGTGGCAGTGGCATGAAAGAAGTCAATGTCGTACTGACGAGCTATGAAGCGGGGCAGATGCAACGCGATGAGATGCTCAAGCACTTGCACTCGTGGCAGGAGGCCGAGAATCGGCGGCGCAGTGAGGTCACTGAGCTCTACACCCAGGCTCGCGCTGGGAGCTGTCTCTGAGTCTTACGGAGTGCGGCGGCGCGTCACCAGAAAGACCAGGAGCGGTGCGCCAATGGTTGCGGTTACCACACCGACCGGCAGGTCCTGGCCCGGCAACACCCAGCGCGCCAGGGAGTCACAGGCCACCAGGAAGGCAGCTCCGACAAGCGCGGACATCGGCAGCAGGATCCGGCGACTCGCGCTGAGGCTCAGCCGCACCATGTGCGGGACGATGAGGCCCACGAAGGCGATAGGGCCACACCAGGCAACACAGGCGCCGACTGCGACAGCCCCGAACGCCAGGCAGGTGGTGCGCGTGCGGCGAATGTCGACGCCCTGGGCGTGCGCCCGGTCTTCTCCGCCGAGCATGGACTCCAGTGCTCGTACCTGGGACAGCAGCACCGCGCCGCACACGAGCGCTATGGGGCTGATCATGAGCACGCCGCGGTAGCCGACCTGGCTGAGGTGGCCCAGCGACCAGCGCACCGCTTCGAAGGTCGAGGCCATATCGGCCTGGAACTGCAGCCCGGTGGTCACCGCCCCCGTGGCCAGGGTGATGGCGATGCCTGCCAGCAGCACGTCATTCATGCTGGCTCGACCCGATGCAGCGATGGCGGCGATGGCGAACGTGACAGTGAGCGCTCCGGCGAAGGCGGCGATGGCGACCAGGGGGAGCCCCATCTGGCCACCCGGCAGGAGCACCAGCACGGCGAGGGCACCCAGGGCGGCGCCCGCTGTGGTGCCGACCGTGCTCGGCGTGGCAAGGGGATTGTCGAACAACGCCTGGTAGGCGGCGCCGCACAGCCCCAGGCTGGCGCCGACGATGGCTCCCAACAGGGAACGTGGGACGCGCAACTGGGTGAGGATGAAGCGACTCTCCTCGCCCTCGAGTCGAGCGCCAACAAAGGGGGAGACCGCGACGATGAGGACGCAGGCGATGCTGACGAGCAGTACCCTTGTTCGCATCAGAGCTCCCCGCTACCGGGTAGGAAGTACGAGCGCCCCGCGACCTCCGCGACCTCGAGCCGCATCGCGAAGACGGACTCCAGGGCCTCGCGCAGTCCCTCGTCGTCGAGGCGCATCTCGAATGCGGGGCTCCCATCGCGAAGGCCGAGTACGCGTACCTTATGAGCGCTTCCAGAGGGGGCGAGCTGGCTGAGCAGGTTGATGTCGTGAGTCACACAGATGACGCTGCGGCCAGCGCGCCACTGCTCGCTAATCATGCGATAGAACTCGACCTGTCTGGCCGGGTCGAGATGGTTGGCCGGCTCATCGAGGAGAAAGGTCTGGGCATCTTGAGCGATGAGGGTAGCCATCATCACGCGCTGAAACTCGCCTCCGGACAAGGTGGTGAGGATGCGCTGCGCGAGGTCCTCGGCGTTCACTAGTGAGAGCGCGGCTGCGGAGGCTTGTGTGGCCGTCGCGCGGCTCTCGCTGAAGCGGAAGCGCGCCGCCCTGACAAAGTCGAGCACCGGTAGAATCTCGCGAATCGAGGTGCGCTGAGGTAACCACGCCAGCGCTGCTGCTCGGTCCTGCCCCCCAAGGGACCGCACTGACTGACCGTTCCAGTTGACCTCTCCACGTTGAGGGACGACCAGTCCGAGCGCTGCGCGTAGCAGGCTGCTCTTGCCCGCCCCGTTCGGCCCAACCACCGCCACGCAGTCGCCGGGCTCGACCCGAAGGGAGAGCTCCTTCAGGATGTTCTTCCCCGCTGCGGCCACCGTGAGATCGCGGATGTTCAGGCCGTCGTTCACGGTGTCTCTCCGCGGTTGTGGTGAAGTTGGTTGGTCAGTGCTTCCACCAGGCGCAGGATGCCCGGGCCTGTGTAGAAGTGCTCGCCTCCCACCAGAAAGTGGATGCGGTCTTCGCGTACGGCCGTCAGCTGCTTGAGGCGGTTCCAGAAGCGGCGGTGTTCGAGCAGGGTCTCGTCGGTGGCGTTGGGATTCGCGATCATCATCACCACGATATCGGGGTCGAGCTTGAGCAGCCGCTCCACTGAAATCG
>CAZEIY010000024.1:0-21451 GCA_964512375.1 uncultured Rickettsiales bacterium
CGACGACACGAGCGGCGGTGACGACGACGACACGAGCGGTGGTGACGACGACGACACGAGCGGCGGGGACGACGACGACACGAGCGGCGATGACGATAGCGCCGGCGATGACGATAGCGCCGGTGATGACGATAGCGCCGGCGATGACGATAGCGCCGGTGACGATGACGACACGAGCGGTGGTGATGACGACGACAGCACGCCGAATCTGGCCGATGGCGATGGCGATGGGTACGACTCGGTTGCATCGGGCGGTGATGACTGCAACGACTCCGACTCTGCAGTGAATCCGGGCGCGATTGAGGATCCGACCAACAGTATCGATGATGACTGCGATCAGGTGACCGACGAAAACATGGTGGCAACATCGTTCAGTCCGACGGATGGCCTCGCCCTTGGCGGGACGACCGTGACCGTGACGGGCACGGGGATGACCGCGGTGACCGGCATCGAGATCGGGTCGTCTCCCGCGAGCAATGTCACGGTGATCGATGACAACACGGTCGAGGCACTCAGTCCTTCCGGCACAGTGGGGGATGTCGATCTTGTGGTGAGCTCCGCGTTCGACACCGAGACCTTCTCCGCTTCGAGCCAACAGGGCTTCCGGTTTACGGCAGAGTGCACTGACCCGTTGGTCTGCCCGGACTCAGCGGTGCTGCCATCAGAGCTCCAGGTCACGACGACTCCGAGCGTCGAGAGCGCAGTCTTTGATGTGACGATGAGCGACAATGAAGTTACAGATTGCAGCACTGAGCCGTCGGGGATCACCGCTCAGATTGGGCTGGGTCAACAGAGTGCAAGTCCGGCGCCGAATGTGAATCCGAACTGGCAGTGGTTTGCTGCGAGTTTTGACGCTCAGGGGTCTTCGGGCGGCAATTGTCGATACACCGGTACCATCACCCATGACAGCTACGGAAGCTTCTGGGTGACATTCCGCTTTAGCCAGGACGATGGCTATCACTGGATGTTTGCGGACAGTGATTCCGGTACCCCGCTCGACTACCTCGAGATGTCGCAGCTTCATGTCACGCCGTAGCCCTCGAAGCGGCCGGCACCCGCCGAGTAGGTCAGGCAGCGCTCCCCGGGCTGACCTCGGACCGGTGCCCTGCACCCTCACGGTGCACTCCTCAGAGCGAAGGAGCACGGGCAAGGACGCAGGCCCCGAGGATGGAACGGGCGGCATCCTCTCCGATCTTCAGGTTCTCCACGGCGGGTATTTTCGTAGCACCTGGACCGTGCAGTTGGGATCTGTCCAGTTACGAGTCGACCCACGCAAGCAGTTGGATCTCATGGAGTCTCTGTGGGTGTTTCTGCTGGACCTGGTGGATGTCGGCTACGGCGAGTGGAGCCTCTACGATGGCCGGGATATGTTGGTATTTGAGGCGCAGGTGTTCGGGCCAGATATTCAGCTCGAGTTCTGCGGAGAGGGCTCAGCGCCCCGATTTGGCGGCGAACGGTTGCCTCAGAAGGCTGTGGTTCGTCTGCGACGATTCGTGGAGCAGGGAGCTGCTGCCCTGCGACTGGTCCTCGAGCAACAAGAGGCTGTGGACTCTGACTTCTCCACGCTCCCGGGGCTGGAAGCCTTCGCTGAGGACCTGAAGGAGATTGAGGCGGTCGTGTCCGAGCTCCCACTTGAATTCAAGGAGCGAAGGTCTGACTCTTCAGTGGGATCAGGACGGTCCCTGGAGGTTCTGTGATGGGAGACAAGCTGAGTCACATTGACGAGCACGGTGCGGCCCGGATGGTGGATGTCGGCGGTAAGGATGTCACTCGGCGGCGCGCCCTGGCCAGGGGGCGAGTGTCGATGAGTGCTGCCGCGCTTGCCGCGGCCCGCAAAGGCTCGGCCAAGGGAGATGTGCTCCAGGTGGCTCGGGTCGCTGGCATCATGGCAGCCAAGAAGACCTCGGATCTGATTCCACTCTGTCACCCCCTGGCCTTGGACTCTGTGAGTGTCGATCTCACTTTCGATGAGGATCTCTGTGCTGTCCTGATCGAGGCGACCGCCGCTATTTCCTCGCGCACTGGTGTCGAGATGGAGGCCTTGACTGCCGTGTCGGTCACCGCTTTGACGGTCTATGACATGCTCAAAGCGATCGATCCCGGAATGGTGATCGACGGCATCGCTCTGCACGAGAAGGATGGTGGGCGTAGCGGCTCCTACAAGAGGGACCTGGATGGCTGAGTCTGTAGTCTCGGCTACGACGTTCGGCCCGATCTCTGATGACGCACTGGTTGCGGCCTTTCTGGCTGGCAATCGGGGCGCATTCGAGGAGTTGGTTGTTCGCCATCAGGCCCGGGTCTTCGGGATTTGCATGCGCTTGTTGGGCTCGAGACAGCACGCCGAGGATGCCGCCCAGGAGGTCTTCGTAAAGGTCTTCAAGAACCTGGACCGCTTCCGCGGCGACAGCTTGTTCTCTACCTGGTTGTATCGAGTGACAATCAACCACACTCGGAACGTCCATAGTCATCGAACACGGCGCCGTGAGCGAGATCATCGGAGTCTTGACGCGGATTCTTCTAACGAAGAGGGAACCTCTGCTCCTCTGCAGTTGTCTGACCCATCGCCGAGCACCGAAGAGGACCTTATTGCTGAGGAGCGCGTGCAGCAGCTCAGAGAGGAGCTCTTGATGCTCGATCCGTTGTGGCGAGAGATTCTGGTGCTGCGCGATGTAGAGGGGTTGAGCTACGAGGACACAGCTGCAGCATTGAGTATCGCACCCGGTACGGTGAAATCTCGCCTTCATCGGGCCCGCACTGAGCTTCGCAAGCGCATGCTGCGTCGGACAAAGAGGGAGCAGGAACGTGGCTGAGGGGCAGGACATGAATGGCCGAGTGATGAGCGACGAGGAACTGCGTGAGCTGTTCAGCGCCTACATCGATGGGCAGGTCAGCGCTGAGGTGCGTGAGCAGATCGAGCATCGGGTTGCCGACGATGCTGATCTGCGAGATGAGCTGGAATCTTTGCGAGAGCTGGTGGCTGACTTGTCGAGCCTCCCCGCGGAGCCTGCACCCGAGGGCTTCACCGCGCGAGTGATGCAGGGAGTCGAGGGGCTGGAGATTCCAGCACCAGGCTCTCGGGCGGCGGGCTCTGAATCGTTGCCTGAGCAGGCTCTTGAGTCTCTGGCTGTTCCGCTCTGGCTCAAGGGATCTATTGCCGCCTCGCTCGCCGCTACTCTGGCCCTCGGCTTCGTCGTGTTTCGCGCTCCGTTGGACCATCGTTCTCAGGAGATGGCCAGCATGGACTTGGGAGAGGATGCAGAGCCTTCGTGGGGCGCTCCTGTGGGGACCGGTGTTGATGAGTTGCCAGTCGCTTCAGAACAGCTATCGGCGCTGGAGGATGGTGTGGTTGCGCTTGACCTTGCTGAGGACGAAGCTCAAGCACGTCTTGGTGGAGCGGCGAAGCAGTCCGAGAAGCAGGACAAGTCGATGCCCGGTGAGTCGCCGGCTACCTCGGTGGGGCCCAACAAGCGCCAGTCATCGCAAGGATCCGCACCCGCGCTGCTGGCCATCAAGAGGGGGCGAGGGAAATCGGGTCTAAGAGAGGTTGTCGCGGACCGAACGTTCCCTGCAGGTGTCTATGAGGCCGAGCACGAGGAGCCTAAGTCCGCAGCGATTCCCGCTGTGGCGGCGGCGGACCCAGTGCGTGAGGAGGCTCCGTCGCAGGCTGATGGGGTTGCCGCCGTTGACCAGGAGAATCCTGCGCTCGACGAAGGAGAGAATTTCGAGAATATAGAGCTGGACATGTCACAGACTTTGGCTCGGCGGGGTGGCCACGCGAGGAGGTCGCAATCTGTTTCTTCCAGGAAGGTACCCGCAGCGTCTTCTGCCCCGATGAACTCGTTGGCTGATGAAGCAGCTGGAGACGCGTTGGGCTTCAAAGGTCAGGGCGTCGGGCTGGACGCTTCCTCTGAGGTAGCCGTCGTCAGCGAGGAGAAGGGGGGGGATAGTGGTGATATGCCATCTATCGCCGCCAAGGTTGCTATCGGAACACTCAGAGTCTCGTCTCCTGGGGTCATCGCTACGATGAGCTCCGAGATTGCATCTCGCTCCTGGTCCGTGCAGAACCTGACTCCCATGCCCGAGGGGCAGAATCAGTTGCCAGCTGTCGGTAGCCAGTTGCTACAAATCACAGTTCCCGAGGGAGACGAGGAGGCTGTGAGCGGCTTGTTGAGCAGCTATGGTGCGCTCAATCTGGATCGTGTCCTCGCGGCCGCACACGATGGTAATGCTCGCCTGCGTCTTACCGTGCGCTGGGGGAATTGAGGGACTGTCAGTCAGCGTCGTAATTGCTCTTTTCGTAACAGAACGACGTTGCGGACACGCTGAGCCATGTCATCGGATAGCCCGTGGGTGGTGATCTGCAGCGTCTCACCCTGACCATGGATCTCCAGTCGTCCTGGCGGGCTGCTATCGGGAAGGTGCAGGTCACTCAGATCGCGCAGTAGCGCCGAGGGAGGTGAACCCCGTCGCAGGTCGACGCTCGTGCTGGAGAAGCTGATGACGGTGTGTGGTCGACCTTTGATGCCCGCGCCGAGCAACACGACTGACGCAATAAATAGAGCGAGCAGGATGATGGCCGTCACGGATTCTCTAACTCCCCGATGTCTTCGAACCACAGATCGGGTCGGTCCTTGATGAACTCTTCCATCATCGAGACACAGGTCGGAAGGTCGAGGTCCTCGACTACGATCCCGTGGCTCTCCATGAAGTCCCTAGCGCCCGGAAAGGTTCGACTCTCACCAACAATGACGCGAGGGATGTTGAACTGAACGGCCGCACCGGCGCACAGGTAGCAGGGCATCAGCGTCGAGTACAAGACGGTATCTCGGTAGTGCCCGACCCGACCTGCCTGAATCAGACAGTCGATCTCGGCGTGCACCATCGGGTTGAGCTCCTGGACCCTCTTGTTGTGTCCTCTGCCGATGATGACCCCGTCCCGAACCAGCACGGAGCCAATGGGGATGCCTCCCTCTGCAAGGCCTGCTCGAGCTTCGGCAATGGCCGCTGCCATGTACTCATCCATCAGATCACCATCCCCTCAATCGTGCCGAACTCGCGGCCCACCCGAAGATCGTCGAGTTCTACAGTGTGCCCGTCCAGGACGATGCTGGGCACCTGCTGTCCGGTCATCACGAGATCGTGGACCACTGCAGCAGTGAAGGGACCCATCATGGCCCCATGTCCAGAGAAGCCGACAGCATGAATGAGTCGTTTCTGTAGGGGGTCGAAGCCGAGTAGAGGGTTGTGATCTGGTGTGGTCGCGTAGAAGCCTGCTGTGGTTGCGGTCAGTCCAGAGAACTCCCCGACCACCGAGAGAGCTTCGGCGAGCTCCAACCACAGTTGATAGCCGTAGTTGTCCAGTCCACTTCGGTGGTAGTAGCCCGGTTCAATTCGGTCCTGATCGTCCCAATCGAAGCCAGGCTCAGAGTGTGCAGTGTGAGCCCAGCCAGCGAGTAGCTGGTCGCTGTTTTCGGGTCTGCAGTAAGCTCGTGAAGGGGTCACCGTCATCGGCCAGTTCAAGAACTTTTCAGCGTCGATATGTGCGCCCCGCTCGATGAAGTACAGATAGCGCTTCATTGGGGATATAGGCAGCTTGGAGCCCTCCAGCAACTCCGAGACCCGCGGCCCCCATGCGTTGGTGGCGTTGATGAATAGATCGGCCAGAACCTCGCGGTCCTTGTTGGTGCGCAGACCAATGAGTTGCCCCCTGCTGTCGTGAACTCCGCCAATGACGGCTTCGTTCTGGAACAACTCGCCGCCCAGTTCCTCGACTCGTCGGAAGCCTTCCATGTAGATGATGTCGGGACGCAGGAAGCCGTCGCTAGGGCAGTAGCTTGCGCCGATCAATTCGCTGACATCGATGTGAGGGAAGCGCTCGCGCAGGTGCTCGGTGGCGAGCAGTTCGACATCCTTCAAGCCGTTCTCCTGTTGCATGGGTATCAGGCGTTGAGCGGTCTGCCAGCGAGCGCTGCGAGCGTCGTCCTCGCTGCCGCCGTCCGGTTTCTCATACAGAAACAGGTATCCATTTTGAACGAGCGCCTGGCCGGTCCCTTCGGAGCAGTGGAACAGCTCGGCAAAGTCCAGGTATCGGCGGACCGAGTACATCATTGCCCGTACGGTGGCAGGAGTGGAGAACTGCTGCCGAATGCAGGCTGCCGAGCGGGATGACGACCCGGCGCCCTTCTCCCGAGCCTCTAGAACAGTGACCTTGACTCCGCTTGCGAGGAGGCGGTGTGCGATGAGTGCGCCAGTGATTCCTGCGCCGATAATGGCAACGTGCTTGGGCGGCGACATGGAGAGAGTGTAGACGACTTCACTTCAGCGATGGCATTGCTAGGAGTAACTGGTAAAGTACGCCTATGGTGGCGCGACCAGCAGCGGAACCCACAGTGCGGATCGAAGAGCCGCAGCAAGATCGCATCGGCGATTATGCTGTTGTAGATCGTGTGGGTTCTGGCGGTATGGCGACCGTCTGGCGGGTCAAGGGGCCCACGGGCAAGCTCTACGCTCTCAAAGAGATGAAGCCTCAAATGGAAGCTCATCGGGAGATGGCTAAGCGCTTCAAGCAGGAATTCAAGGTCACCTCTACGCTCGACCATCGCAACATTGTCGGTGTTCACGACTTCTTCTCGGCGCAGAACACGATGCATATCGTCATGGACTGGGTCGATGGCCTCGACCTGCGTGCTGTGTTGCGCTACGGCGGCATTCTTGATCCCGGACGCCTGGCGCTGATCGGAGCTGAGATCGCGGCAGGACTTGCCTGTGCACACAACAATGAGGTCCTACATCGCGATCTCAAGCCTGAGAATGTGTTGCTCAGCAAGCGAGGTGAGATCAAGGTGGTTGACTTCGGCGTAGCCCGGATTCGTGGCACGCGGCTGACTGCGACCGGCGTTATCCTGGGCTCACCCGCTTACATGAGTCCCGAGCAATTGGCTGGGGTGCAGAGCCAGGATCTGGACGCTTCTACCGACATTTACGGCCTTGGCGTGCTGCTCTATGAGATGGCTGAGGGTCTTGACCCACTGCGTCTGAAGAAGCATGCCGACCTGCTCGTCGTCCTCAAGGCGAAGCGAGAGAAGAATCCAGTCAAGATGAAGAAGCTCGGGCATGACGAGCTCTCGAGCTTGATCCTCGAAATGCTCGCTCCTCATCCTGATGACCGGCCCGACTCGATGGAAGAAGTGGGCCGCAAGTTTCGCCGCATTGCTCGCTCACTGGGCGTCGTGCGCGCGGACCTGGAGTATCTCGCCCATGTTGCTCTGCAGAACAGTGCAGAGAAGAAGAAGGCCTCGCGAAAGCCTGCACCGCTGCGACCTGTGAATCCGGATAAGGCTGCCCGTAGCAAGTCTTCGCGCAGGGACGCAGCTTCGGATGCCGCCAAGCGTCGTCGAGTCAACCGCACCAGAGAGGCCCGGGCGACCCGCGCTGGAGGAACAAGGGCTCGGGCTGGGGCACGCTCCCAGGCGGCTGCCCGATCAGAGCAATGGGATGGAGCAGACGCCAGCTGGAGCGACGCCGATCTCAATACCGATACCTCGCATGCCAGCAGGGTGAATGAACTCTCCGTTAAGAAGCGCACCGGACAGCGACCAGCGGTCGGAGTACTGTCATGGATGGCGCTGATTCTGTTCGCCCTCGCCATGCTATTCTTGGGGGCCTCGGCCTCTCTGACAGGTTCACCCCTGGGCTTGCTCGAGATGTTGGTTCCGATCCCGTAGGGGGTCGTTAAGGAGCAGTCGAGAGGATTAGCGCTGCCACTGTGTCGGAAGACCGATCACAGTGCAGGTAGGGGTGAGGGCTCGGTGTCCGACGACGACGAAGACTACACACTGGTCGATCAGGTGCCGCGTACGCTGCGCTCTGAGGTGCGTGTACCGGTTCGTGGCCGGGATGCAGCCAAGACTCCGACGCTCACCGTCGTCACAGGTCCAACGCCGGGTATGTACAAGTCGGTACCTTCGGGGATGCGTGCGTTGTTTATCGGCCGGGATAGCACCTGCGAGTTTCCCATCGATCATGGCTCCGTCAGTCGCCGTCACGCGCGCCTGTACGTCGAGCCTCAGGTGGACCGAGCGCCGAGCGTGATGTTGCAAGACCTGGAGTCCACAAATGGCACGCTCGTCAACAACACGGCGATTCATCGCCAGGCTCTCAGACATGGAGATCGCATCCAGGTAGGTGATGTCCTCCTGCGCTTTGAGATGCTGGACAAGCTCGACATCGCTTATCGCGATGGGGTTGCTCAACAGATCGAGGAGTCTGAGCTCGACGTGCTCACTCGCTTGTTGAATCGATCAGCGATGGAGGCGCATCTTCCCCAGTTACTAGAGCACTGCAGCAACATGAAGCTACCGATCTCGGTGGTGCTCATGGATCTCGATCATTTCAAGCAGGTTAACGATACCCTGGGGCATGCCGCAGGTGACATTGTGTTGCGTAAGGTGGGCGAGATCATTCGCGACACAATCCGCAAAGATGATCTTGCTATCCGCTACGGAGGTGAGGAGTTCCTTCTCGTGCTTCCTGGAGCGCGTCGTCTTCACGCGCGTCTCCAGGCGGAGAGACTCCGTGAGTCGATTGCTAACGCGGCCTTCGAAGAGCATCCGGCTCTGCAGGTGACGGCCAGCTTAGGGGTGAGCGAGCGCGAGAATGCGGAGACACTCGAGGCGTGGATTGAGCGCACAGATCGCGCGCTGTATCGGGCCAAGGATCGAGGTCGCAATCGTTCGGAAGCAGCTCCCCCCAGCTCAGGGATAACGTGATTCTGATCTCGCGCCGGGTGCTAGTCGTGCTCGTTTTCGGTGTCCTGGGCTGCGAGCCTCTGGATTCGAATGCTCCGCTCCTGGTAGCCCACTCCGGCGGCGTTCTCTCTCAGGCCGCTCTAGATGGTGCTTTGCTCGAGTCGTCAAGCTTCAGTAATGAGTCCCGTTCTGATTCGCCCGCTCCCGAGGCCGCCACTGACTCGGTAGCTGGCTCGGAGGATCCTGAGGATTCGCCATCGCCAGAGGAGAGGGCTCCTCTGGCTGTCGATGGTGGCCCCGCTCCCGACTCAGGGTCGGATTCGATGGGGCGGCCCCCCGTAGAGTCTGAGGCCCTCGGAGCGGAACGGGCACAGCCGGCTCCTCCAGGTTCGGGCGACGCCGAGGAGCTGCCTTCTGAGTTGAGTTCTGGGGAGTACGGGGGTGGAACTGTCGTCGTCCAGCAGCTCGCACCGACGCGTCCGACGCCGGCTTCAGCGCTTGAGCCCAGGGAGCCGGCGCAGGAGGATGCTCTGGTTGCCGGGATCGAGGTCGCCGAGCTCGATGTTGCGGCCGAGCTCGATGTTGCGGTCGAGCCCGAACAATTCGAGCCGCCTGCCGCAGCCAGGGGAGCCTCCATTGATCTGGCCAGCGTCCTGCCAGAAGCTCCCAGCTCAGATGAGTCGGCTCTGGCTGCTCTCGACTCTCTGCCGCGTCGCTCGAGGCTCGAGTCTCTTGTGGAGACAAAGCCGTGTCTACCTGGTCCGGCCGGCCTGCTCACAGTGTCACTGGGGCAGCTCTCGATGGTCCGAGCGTGGCTGGATGGAACCCTGCTTCGGGCCGAGCTACGCGGCCCTGATGGTCGTCTCTATACGGTCGTTCGCGGCGATCGGGTCGGCAGTGACGGGGGACGCGTGCTTCAGGTGAGTAGTACTCAGGTTGTCGTCGGAGAGATCGGTTTTGGACTGGATGGCAGCCCTTTCATCGTGCAGGAGGCGATCCGCTGACCTGGCCATCCAGGCAAGGTCGCAGCGTCTTGCGACTGGCCTCGGGTAGCGCCATGTCATCGAGTTCCCGCGGGTAGGTCCAGCGTAGCTCTCGCTTATCGAGTTCGTTCGGCGGCGGGCTGCATGCAACGCTTTCATCGAGGTCGACACGGTAGATATGTGTGGTCCAGTGTCGATGTGAGAATCGATGTTCTCCGCGTGCGCACTCCACCGGTTCAACTTTGAGGCTCAGGCGTGCACTGAGAGCGCTTGCAAGCTCTTGTGGCCTCTCGTCCCCTTGTCGGTCGACTGAGGGCAATTCCCACATGCCGGCCAGGAGGCCACCCAGCGCTCTTCGGTGGAGTAGAAAGGCGCCGTCGGAACGAGCGACGAAGAGCCCGACCCGCTCGACAAAGGTGACCTTCGCCCGCCGTCCAGCATGGGGAAAGTCCTCGGCGCTGGCGCTGGCGTGCGCGGTGCAGAGAGAGCTCATCGGGCAGCTCTGGCAGTGCGGAGCGGTTCGGCTACAGACGGTGGCGCCAAGATCCATGATGGCCTGGTTGAAGTCGCCTGGTCGGTCCTCAGGGAGCACCTCTTCCGCCAACCTCCACAGGGCCCGATTGACCTTGGCGCTCTTTGGATCACCTGCGATAGAGAAGACGCGCGTGAGAACACGGATCACGTTGCCGTCGAGGATGGGAAGTCTGGCGTTGTGAGCCGCTGAGAGAATTGCGCCCACCGTGTAGCGACCGATTCCAGGCAGGGCACCGAGTGCTTCGGGGTCTGATGGTACCTTCGAATCGTAGCTCTCGACCAACACGCGGGCGCAGGCATGCAGGTTCCGTGCGCGGCGATAGAAGCCCAGGCCCGACCACATGGCGAGCACCTCTTCCTCGCTGGCGGCGGCGAGCGTCTCGGTGTCAGGGAAGCGCTCGATGAAGGCTGGGTAGTAGTTGAGCACGGTCGAGACGCGGGTCTGTTGGAGCATGATCTCGGAGACCAGGATTCGATACGGGTCGCCGATGTCACGCCAGGGCAGCTTGCGCCCCCTCTTGTCGTACCATCGCAGCAGCGGAGTGAAGAGCCGCATTGGTTCGGGTACGTGCGGTGTCGACGATGTGTCAGGATCTGCTTCAGGACTCATCTGGGCGAGCCTACACCACCTGATTGAGGGTGGATGGTGCTCTGTCGTGTCCGGTTCTCATTCCTATCGCTGGGACTTGTCGTTGTCCCGGCTGCGCGGTAGGACGGTGCGGTGAGTACGTCAGTCAGCCAAGACTCCTCCGCCGGTGAGGTGCCCGCTTCGGCCGTCCCCTGGTATCGCAACCCTTGGATTTGGGGAGTGATCGCGGGGCTCATCTTTGTTCCAGCGATTCGCCCCTTCATGCGTCATATCCCCGATGCACCCCCGGTGCTGGCGGTCCTACCAGACTATGAACTGCATGCCATTGGCGCGCCCACGTTCAAGAGCTCCAGCCTCTCTGGACGGGTCTACGTCCTGGGCTTATTCGGTCAGTCCTGTGAGCCGGGCTGCGCCGATATGCTTGTTGCACTCGAGTCACTCAGCGAGCACTTCGTTCGCTTCGAGAGGGAAATCACGGTAGTGGCGGGGCGACTGAATCCTACGGGCGTCCAGCAAGAAGGCGAGCAGCCTGTCGCTATTGGTTCGGACGCGGAATGGCAGCTGGTTGAAGTGCAGTCCTCCGACTTCGAGCTGATTGCAAGTCGCTACCTGGCCCCTCAGTTCGATGAGTTGGATAGCGCAGGCTCCGAGTTGCTCGCTGCGGTGGCGTCGCAGGGCAGACTTTTTCTGGTCGATGCTTTCGGCAATCTCCGTGGTCACTACGGCATGGACGAGATCGGTCTGGATGAGATGTATCACCGGGCTCAACACGTGCTCCGAGACCACAGGATGGCTGGAGAGGTGCCTCGCTAAGCGTTGCTTGAGGGCCCATAAGATCGTCGCCCTTGAATCCTGCAAACCTCTCTGTTAGGTTTCGCGCGCTTCATACAAGAGGAGCGGCCTCTCTCAGATGAGGGGCTAGTGGCGCGTGCAGAGAAGTTTCTCTTTGTTTGCGTTGTTGACCATCCCGACAGGGCTGTCCTTCCAACCGTGGAAGCTGCAGGCTCTGTCTAGAGGATAGGGGTCGGACTGTGGCGAATATCTTTCCCCGCTGGACCAATCAACTTGGATTTCAAATAGCTGTCGGGGCCCCCGTGGGTCTCGCCGTGGCTGCGTTCTCCATTTGGTATTGGTTCTCACCGGAATTCACAGACGTGGGTTATATGCCCGAACAGCCCGTTCCCTACAGTCATGCTCTGCATGTTGGTGAGCTGGGCATCGACTGCCGCTACTGCCACAACACGGTAGAGCGGGGCGCCAAGGCGGCTATCCCTCCTGCAGAGACCTGCATGAACTGTCACAAGTTCGTGAAGAAGGACAGCCCAGCGCTCGAGCCGATTCGTAAGAGTGTCGAGACGGGCGAGGCGGTCAAGTGGGTGCGCGTGCACATGCTTCCCGACTACTCCTTCTTTGATCACAGCGCACACCTTGCCGCAGGCGTTGGTTGTGCGAGCTGCCACGGCCGCGTCGACGAGATGGTCGAGGTGAAGCAGGAGGAGTCGCTGAGCATGTCCTGGTGTCTGGACTGTCACCGCAATCCCTATCCCAATCTTCGTCCGGTCTCAGAGGTCACCAACATGTCGTGGGACTCGGCCGCTGAGGGCTATGACCCACACCAAGACCCCGCGCGCGGGGATCGCAAGCTCAGTCCGCCTGAGCACTGTTCGGGGTGTCACCGATGAGCAAGTTTCTGCCGATTTTGAACAGCAACGCCAGCGTGGCCGAGCCCAGCAGCGTTACGCCTCAGTGGCGTAGCCTCGCCGATCTGCATGGCAGTGCTGAGCTTGATGCTCTGCAGTATGTCGAGTCTCCTCAGGGTGCCCTGGAAGCAGCCAGTGACGACGGCGTCTCTCGTCGTGGTTTCATGGGACTCGCTGGAGCCACCCTGGCTGCGGCAAGCACCGCGCTCAGTGGCTGCATCCGAAAGCCCATCGAGCACATCGTGCCGTACTCCAACCGACCCGAGGATCTGGTCCCCGGTGAGCCTGTCTTCTTCGCTACTGCCGCGTATGTTGGCGGCGAGGCCATCGGTCTGTTGGTCGAGAGCCAGGAGGGTCGACCGACCAAGGTTGAGGGCAACCCGAAGCATCCCGCCAGCGCGGGTAAGGCGGGCAGCCTGGCCCAGGCCTCTGTGATGGGTCTGTACGACTCAGATCGCTCGAAGAAGCCCTGCAACAAGGGCTCTGAGAGCAGCTGGGAGTCGCTCTGGACCGCCATCGAAGGCACGGGGTCTCGTGGCGATGACGCCGGCGTTGCCGTGCTGGTCGACGACCGCCCCTCACCGACGCTCAACCGTCTTATCGCCGAGTTCCAGGCGAGCACGACAGGTGCGAAGGTATTCTCTTATGCGCCTGGTGCGCGGGTGAATTCGAACGCTGGCGCCGATCTCGC
Source organism: uncultured Rickettsiales bacterium (assembly GCA_964512375.1). Taxonomy (GTDB): domain Bacteria; phylum Myxococcota_A; class UBA796; order UBA9615; family UBA9615; genus UBA6601. The sequence goes on from CAZEIY010000024.1 coordinate 13,245, forward strand.
CGGCATGACCGGCCAGCGAGCTAACTACGATTTTTCCAAGGCATCGGTGGTCCTGTCCCTCGACAGTGACTTCCTGGGTGTTGGTGGTTCGACTGCAGATCAAGGTGGTTTCGCTCGTGCCCGCCGAGTCGTGCAGCCTACCGATGAGATGAACCGTCTCTATTGCGTAGAGTCTGTTTTCAGCCTGACTGGCACGATGGCTGACCATCGGCTTCGCCTTCCCGCGTCGCGGATGGGCTCCTTCCTTGGCGCTCTTGCAACGGATTTGATCGCAGGTGGGTTGACGCTGCCGGCATCTGCTTCCGGTATCGGTTCAGCGCTGGCTTCCCATGGCCTGGACGAGGTACATGCCGCCTGGGTCAAGGGTCTTTCCGCCGATCTGCTAGCGCACAAGGGCGCTTCGCTCATCGCGGTGGGCGAAGGTCAACCTCCTGCTGTTCATGCATTGGGCTATCTGCTGAATTCAGCTCTCGGTAATGTGGGAGAGACACTGTCCTTTGCTGGACGCGGCGGTGTCTCAGGTGCTGGCAGTATTGGCATGCTCGCACAGGCTCTTGAGAGTGGCTCAGTGAGCACTCTGCTGATTCTGGGGGGTAACCCCGCCTACGATGCGCCTGTGGATCTCGGCTTTGCCGATCTGATAGGCAAGGCGGCTACCACGATCCATCTCAGCGATCGTCTCGATGAGACCTCGACGCTTGCCACCTGGCACGTGCCCGAGGCCCACTACCTCGAAGCCTGGGGTGACCTGAGCTCTGCAGACGGAAGTGTAGCCATCCAGCAGCCCCTGATCGCTCCTCTCTACGGTGCCGTCTCGGCCATTGAACTCCTTGCACATGTTAGCGGCAGCGGCTCCACCGCGGGTCGCGATCTGGTCATGGAGACCTGGAAGGGATCTGGCGGAAGTAACTTCGATCAGAGCTGGCGTTCCTGGTTGCACGATGGACTTGTCGAAGTCGTTGAGGCAGCCCCAGTGCCCGTTGCTGCTCCGGTTGAGGAAGTGGGCACAGAGGACGGCAGTGAGGATGCTGCTGGTGAGCCTGTCGAAGAACAGGAGACTCAGATGGCAGCCGCAGTGCCGGCAGCTCCGGTCCCTGCAACTCCGGCGCTCGACTTCTCGGGCCTCGAGGTCGTCTGGTCGGGCATGGGTAGCCAGTCCGTGAGTGCTGACAGTCTCGAGGTGCAGTTCCGCCTTGACTCGACGGTCTATGACGGTAGCTACGGTAACAATCCCTGGTTGCAGGAACTGCCCGATCCGATGAGCAAGCTGACCTGGGACAACGCGGCGGTGATGAACCCCCTGACAGCTGAGGGTCTCAGCGTCGCAACCGGAGACGTCGTCTCGATCACACTGGGCGGTCGCTCCCTGGACATCGCGGTCTTCGTGATGCCCGGTGCGGCCGATTACTGCATTCTCTTGCCCCTGGGCTATGGCCGTGAGAAGGCGGGTCGCTTCGCGAGCGGTGCCGGTTTCAACGTGTACTCCTTACGTAGCAGCACATCCATGAACTGGGCGGTGGGCGCATCCATCACTCCGAGCGGCTCGACCTACGAGTTGTGTAGCACTCAAGACTATGGTCGCCTTGATCCCAGGCTTGAGACGCCTTTTGGAGTGGTCGAGTATCCGCGTCGTTCCTCAGTGCGTGAGGCGAGCCTCGATGAGTTCCGCAAGACCCCGGACTTCGTGAAGTCGTATGAGGTCATGGCAGCCGAGAATCTGAACTCCCTTTGGACTGAGCCCAATGAGCGCCTGGGCCAGCAGTGGGGCATGAGCATTGACCTCAACGTCTGCACTGGCTGTAGCTCGTGCACTGTTGCCTGCCAGGCAGAGAACAACATCATGGTTGTCGGCAAGGACCGCATCGCCAAGGGTCGTGAGATGTCGTGGATCCGCATGGACCGCTACTTCACCGGTGACGAGGACGAGCCGCAAGCAGTGGTTCAGCCGGTCGCCTGCTCCCACTGCGAGACGGCTCCGTGCGAGCAGGTCTGTCCAGTTGCTGCCACCGCGCACAGTCCCGATGGGCTCAACGACATTGCCTACAACCGCTGCATTGGAACTCGCTACTGCGCGAACAACTGCCCCTTCAAGGTGCGTCGCTTCAACTACTTCGCTTACAGCAAAGAGAACGACGCCGAGGTACCGCTGGGAGCTCTACAGAAGAACCCCGATGTCACAGTTCGCTTCCGCGGCGTCGTCGAGAAATGCACGTACTGTGTGCAGCGGGTCAATCGAGCGAAGATTGAGGCCAAGGTCGACGGTAGCGGAGTGGTCGAGGACGGGCGGATTACCCCGGCCTGCGCCCAGGCCTGCCCCACGGACGCCATCATCTTCGGCAACATTAATGACAAGGACTCTCGGGTCTCTAAGGCGAAGGCTGAGTCGCGCACCTACGCGATGCTGGCCGAGCTCAATATTCACCCGCGGACGACGTACCAGGGCAAGCTCCGCAACACGAACTCGGCGATGCCGGGTGCAGCGGTTGCAGAATCCCACGACGCTCATGGCCACGAGGGCAACGAGCACCAGGAGGCTGGACACTGATGGGCAACGCAGCCATGAAGGCCTATACCGAGGCAGATCAACTCTCCTATCCAGTCGCTGAGCGGGCTCCGCTGGTTCTGGGCGGCACCGACTTTCACGGTGTCACCGAGGTGGTCACCGGACTCATCGAGCGCAAGACTCCCTGGCAGTGGTGGGTCGCTTTCGCGATCTCGCTGTCGATGCTCAGCATTTACGGAATCAGCCTCGCCTGGTTGGTGTGGAACGGTACCGGTGTCTGGGGTCTCAACAACCCGGTCTACTGGGGTTGGGCCATCGTCAACTTCGTCTTCTGGGTTGGCATCGGTCACGCCGGAACGCTGATCTCGGCGATTCTCTTCCTGTTCCGTCAGAAGTGGCGCACAGGAATCAACCGTGCTGCCGAGGCGATGACACTGTTTGCTGTTGTTTGTGCGCTGAGCTTCCCGACCATCCATGTTGGTCGAATCTGGCTGCTCTACTATGCGGCTCCGCTGCCGAACCAGATGGCCGCCTGGCCCAACTTCCGTAGCCCGCTCGTCTGGGACTTCTTCGCGGTCAGCATCTACGGCACAGTCTCCCTACTCTTCTGGTACACCGGGCTCATCCCCGATCTGGCGACGGTCCGCGACCGGGCCCGGAGCAAGTACCGACGTCTTATCTATGGCTTCTTCGCCCTGGGTTGGCGCGGTTCTAACCGCCACTGGCAGAACTACGAGGTCGCGTACCTCATCCTTGCTGGTCTGGCGACGCCGCTGGTGCTCTCGGTCCACAGTATCGTTTCATTCGACTTCGCCACCTCGCAGGTGCCCGGCTGGCACACCACGATCTTTCCGCCGTATTTCGTTGCTGGCGCGATCTTCTCGGGCTTTGGCATGGTGCTGACGCTGATGATTCCGTCGCGTAAGTGGTTCGGGCTTGAGGATGTCATTACTGTTCGGCACCTCGACAATATGGCCAAGATCATCCTGCTGACCGGCTCGATTGTCGGATACGCCTACGCGATGGAGTTCTTCATCGCCTGGTACAGCGGTAACCCGTATGAGCAGTTCGCGTTCGTGAACAGGATGTTTGGTCCCTACTCGTGGGCTTACTGGACGATGATTTCCTGCAACGTTATCTCGCCGCAGGTGTTCTGGTTCAAGTGGTGTCGTACCACGCCGTGGTTCCTGTTCATCATGTCGATCTTCGTGAATATCGGCATGTGGTTTGAGCGCTTTGTCATCGTGGTGACGTCGCTGGCTCAGGACTTCATGGTCTCTTCGTGGGACTACTACACACCGACCATCGTCGATGTCGGCTGCTTCGTGGGTAGCTTCGGCCTCTTCTTCACGTTGTACTGCCTGTTTGTGCGCTTCGTGCCGCAGGTGGCCATGTCTGAGGTCAAGGGTGTGATGAAGGTTGCCGACCCGCACCATCCAATTTGGGACCAGCCGGCTGCTGCGCTCGAGACCGCGGCTCCAACAAGTGAGACAACAGAACCAGCCCCGGACGCTTCATCGTCCGAGGAAGGGGGTGAGTGATGGCGGATGACAAGCTCTTTGGCGTGCTCGCCGAGTTCCCGAATCCTAAGGCTCTGTTCGACGCATGCGAGCAGGTTCGTGATCAGGGATTTCGCAACTGGGATGCGCATACCCCCTACCCGGTGCACGGCCTCGACGCTGCCATGGGCTTGGCGCCCAGTTCGGTGCCATGGATTGCGCTCGTTTCGGGCCTTTCTGGTGCCGCAGGTGGTTTCCTCTTGCAGACCTGGGTGTCCGTTTCAGCCTGGCCACTCATCATCAGCGGCAAGCCCCTGTTCAGCTGGCAGGCGTTTATTCCGGTGACCTTTGAGTGTGGCGTCCTTGCTGCGGCACTTGGCGCGATCATCGGCATGCTCTACCTCAATCGCCTGCCGATGCACCACAACCCCCTGTTCGAGTCCAGTCGTTTTGAGGCGGCCTCGGACGACAAGTTTTTCATCTCTATCGAGGCGACCGACCCGAGCTTCGATGCGGATCAGACGGGCAGCTTCTTGCAAGGGCTTGGCGCCTCCCACGTTGAATTGGTGAAGGAATAGCACCCATGGCTACTTCAGTGATGACTACTTCGACCCGCGCTCGTCGCATTGCGCTATGGACCATCGTCCTTCTCGCGCTCAGCGCGCTGGCGCTTGGTGGCTGCCGCGGTTCGGTCAAGCGCGATGCGCCCATTCACCTCAACTGGAATATGGATCAGCAGAAGCGCTTTGACGCGCAGGAGCCTGCTGTCGTCATCAGTCAGCCCGACATCTTTACGGGCATCGAGAACACGCTTGAGGGCAGCGAGAGCGGGGCCAATGCGGTTGAGGCCATCTTCACCGATGGACGCTCCGCAAGGGCTTATGTCGAAGGAACGGTGCAGGCTGATAATCCACACACAGGCGAGAATCCCTGCACTCTCAGCTTCGAGAACCCACACCTGTGCGAGGGCAAGGTCGACGGTCAGTTTGCAGATGCGCTCCCCATGGAGCTGTCGATGGACCTGCTCGAGCGGGGCAAGGGTCGTTTCGATATCTACTGCACCCCCTGCCACGATGTGGCGGGCACCGGAAACAGCAAGATCAAGGAGAGTGGACGGTGGCCCGGTGACTGGCCAGAACCTCCGAGTTTTCATGACAATCGACTGCGCAAGCTGCCTGTGGGCCAGATCTACGACATTGTGCGCAACGGAGTCCGCAACATGCCGTCCTACGGTGCGCAGGTTCCGGTCAATGATCGCTGGGCGATTGCCGCCTACGTTCGCACCCTACAGAACAGCTACAACGCTGACCTGACTCAGGTACCAGCTGACGTAGCCAAGGCGAAGGGTTGGGAGTAGCTATGGGACATCACGTAACGCTTCCTCCCGCCGAGGAGCTGCAGCTTCCTGCCGACCACCCCTGGCGCAAGACGCCAAAGATCGGCGCCGTGTTGGGCATTCTTTGCTTCGCTATCGCCTGGTTTGCCGGAGGTGAGCACGGCCAGTTCTTTCACTCGTACCTGGCAGCCTTCCTGTTCACCCTGGGCCTGGCTCTGGGTAGCTTGTTCTTTACGCTGTTCCAGCACGCCGCCTCGGCTGGCTGGAGTGTCGTGGTGCGCCGCACCGCTGAGAATCTGATGGCGCCGCTGCCGGTATTCATCTTGTTGTTCATCCCGATCTTTCTGGGACGTCACGAGCTGTATCACCACTGGATGGGCGAGCATGCTCTGCATGACAAGATCGTCCAAGGCAAAGCGGCCTTCCTGAATGAGGGCTTCTGGATGATTCGCGCAGCGGGCTACCTGCTGGTATGGACCCTGCTCAGTTGGTGGTTCCGCTCCAAGAGCGTCGCTCAGGACAGCGAGGGTGGTGAGGCCATCACGCGGACGCTCCAGTCCACCAGCTACCCGAGCGTCATCGCCTTTGCCTTGACCATTAGCTTCGCTGGTATCGACTGGGCCATGAGCCTCGACCCACACTGGTATTCCACGATGTGGGGCGTGTACTACTTCGCCAACTCCATCGTCTCTGCGTTCGCGCTGCTGGGCTTGACCCTGCTTCTACTTCGCGAGCGCGGTGTGCTGGCTGATGTAGTCAACGAAGAGCACTACCATGACATCGGCAAGTTCGTATTCGCGTTCACCGTGTTCTGGGCCTACATCGGCTTCTCGCAGTACTTCCTGATCTGGTATGCGAACATCCCAGAAGAGACCATGTTCTACAGCCGCCGTGGAGGCAGCTGGTCGACCCTGGGCGCCGTCTTGATGGTTGGTCACTTTGCTATTCCCTTCCTGTTCCTTATGGGGCGAAGTATCAAGCGCTACGGACGCAGCCTCAAGGTGGCCTGCATCTGGGTCATCGCTTTCTGTTTCCTCGACATTTACTACGTGGTCATGCCCATGCATCACAGCGAAGGCATCACCGTCTCGGCGGCAGACATCTTCTGCCTGGTAGGCATGTTGAGCATCTACGCAGCTGTCGCGACTCGTTTCATGGCTAGTGCATCGTTGGTTCCCCTCAAGGACCCGCGCCTCAATGAATCACTCGCCTTTACCAACATCTAGAGCAAGAGAGCAGGGATTGTCATGAGCACCATGAGTGAGTTCGACGACCAGGCAGACGGCGCCGCTATCGGCATCGGCCTGGTGATCATGCTCTTCACCACGCTGGCAGCGATCGCGATCTATGCGACCGCGGTGGGGACATCTAGCGAGTGGACGTCTCTCGACGTACTCGGAAACGCCTGGGAAGGCCTCCCCGACGACGCCGCCATTGCGGGCTATGACGTCGTGGACGCCGAGGCTGGCACGTATCGTGTTCCGGTACGAGTGGCGATGGCTGCTGCAGCCAAGGACCCGTCGCTGCTGGGTCCGGCGAGTTCTGCATCCGCTGTTGCTGCGGCAGACATGACTCCCGAGCAGAAGGGGGCTGAGGTCTTTGAGGCTAAGGCCTGCATGGTCTGTCATTCCATCGATGGTAGTCCCACGGTTGGTCCCAGTATGAAGGGTCTTTGGGGTAAGGAAGAGAAGCTTGCTGACGGCTCGACCGTGATGGTCGATGCGGCCTATATCGCCAGCTCGATCAAGGAGCCAAACGCTCAGGTGGTCGCCGGCTTCCCACCGGCAATGGTGTTGTCATCGCCGGTCTCTGACGCCGAGATCGAGCTCCTCACCGTCTATATCCAGTCTCTGGCGAACTAGCTGCCGTTCACTTTCTGTCTTGGCTGAGCGGCTACCCGACCTGATAGCGGCGCTGAATGCGCTGACGTTTGTGTTTTTGTTGCTTGGGTGGCGGGCCATCAAGGCTGGCGAAATCGAGCGTCACAAAGTCATGATGCTCTCGGCATTTTCCTCGTCGAGCCTGTTCCTGGTCGCCTACCTCTCTCGCTGGGCGCTGACTGGACACCATGCTTTTGGCGGCGACGGCATCATCCGCACGATCTATCTAGCGGTGCTCTTCAGCCACATGGTTCTTGCAGCAGCGGTTGTGCCCCTGGTCTTCCGCACCTTGTTTTTCGCATGGCGTGACGATCGCGTCGCTCACAAGCGTATTGCTCGCTTCACCTTGCCGGTCTGGGCTTACGTCTCGGTGACCGGAGTGTTGGTGTACTGGATGCTGAACTACCTCTAGACGCAGCAAGAGAGCGTGGGCCAAAGGTCCGGTTCGCCACTACCTATTCCGTCTGAGGTGATCCGGAGTCAATCCAGGCTCGGATACCGTCGCGTTGTGTCTGGCTCAGACAGCCATTTCCGCTGCAGCCGAAGGGCATGCGCGCTCCCGAGCCACCCGCTGTGATGTGGGTTCCGTCGAGCTTGTGCATGACGTAACTCAGACTGGAGTCGCCAGGTTCAATGCGGTTCATCGAGGGAAGCTCTGAGGATGCGACTCCGGCGCCCGCAGGGCCAACCCAGACGCTGTACAGGGTGCTCTGGCTGCCGTTGAAAGCGAAGCCGGTGGAGTGGCTTGAGCCTGCGTGGCAGCTGCAGTTGCCTGAAACCACTGTCCAGACTTCGTCGAAGCTGAACTCGTCGATGGCACCATCGCAGTCGTTGTCGAGTCCATCGCTGGTGTTGCCAGCACTCGAGTCTTCGGCGATGGCAGGGCTCAGCGCTGCGTTGCTGTCGTCACAGTCGCCTGTGCAGATGTCGAAGAAGTCTGAGTCCTGATCCTGGTTCTCGGGGGTATTGATGTCGCAGTCATTCTCCGC
>CAZEIY010000024.1:21461-21901 GCA_964512375.1 uncultured Rickettsiales bacterium
TCCGCACCGTCGCAGACCTCGGTGTTTCCTGGGAAGTTGTTTGAGTCACCGTCATCACAGTCGTTGCCGACCAATATGAAGGTGCTGCCCGGCGCTCCCGAGCACAGGCTCTGCGCCGTAGCGTCATCACCGAAGCTGTCCCCGTCGACGTCTTCGTACCAGGTTTGGAAGGTGAGGCCGTCATCGTCGAGGTCATTACAGTCGTTGTCTGCGCCGTCACAGATCTCGGTATTGTTCGGGAAGTTGTTGGGGTCGGAGTCATCGCAGTCGCCATCGGTGTTGATGTAGCCGCTGCCAGGCGAACCATCGCAGGTGGTCTGAATAGTTGCTGCGTTGCCGAAGGTGTCGCCGTCACTGTCGATGAACCAGTTGAGGAAGGTCTGCTCCTCATCGGTGACGCCATCGCAGTCATTGTCTTGAGCGTCACAGACCTCGGTGTT
>CAZEIY010000025.1:0-21790 GCA_964512375.1 uncultured Rickettsiales bacterium
GGCCTGGCGCGCCATCAGCCGGATCATCGACCACAGTGAAGCCGAACTGCGGCTCCCCATCGTCTGAAAACTGCACCAGCGACCCTGCAGTGAACTCACGCTGAGCGCTCTGGATGAAGTCGTTGTATTCGTTGTGGCTGAGGAGAGGGAACTCGTTCGGGAAGGCCTCTGTCAACAGGTCGTAGTGGAGCGTGTAGATGTTCACGTTCATGAACAGTGCGGGCAGGCGCGCGTCGTCGCGGACCGGGCTCAGGTACTTGGTGAATGCGACCTGGTCGTGAGCTGAAGACGGGAGCGCCAGCTGCTGACATTCTGACCAACGAGCTGTTGGGCCTGTTCGCAGGGCGTTGGAGTGGCTGGTGCGGGTGTGGGTGGCTCTTGTCCGGGGGCGGAGTTCTGGCATCCGCCGGTGATCAGGCACAGGGTGAGGCACAGCAGCGCAGACCGAGACATGACCCCAGAATGGCTTCTGGGCAAGAGTCCTGCCAAGTAACCACAGTGAGAATGCCCGACTTCGCCCGGGGCGCCACGACCCGAATCCAACTACACTCCGAGTATGAGAACAGGGTCCCATCCTCCCCAGTCACTACGCTGGCTAGCTTCCCTCGTGCTGGCGTGTGGCGTTCTTCTCACCGTGATTGCCTGCGCGTACAAAGGTGTCGAGGGTGATGAGCCCGGTGAGTGTGCTGATGGGGCCGACAACGACGAGGATGGTCTCTACGACTGTGGTGATCTCGACTGTGCGGGCTCGGCGCCGTGCCTGGCTGACGACGATGACTCGGTAGCAGATGACGATGACTCCGCTTCTGGCGATGACGATTCCGGTTCTGGCGATGATGATTCGGCCGCCGGTGATGATGACGACAGTGCCCGGTCCTGCGAGCCCTGCACGGGTGACTTCATCCTGAGCACGCAGCAGGCCTTTGATGAGCTGGCGTGGTGTGCTTCGTTATCGGGCAGGCTTCGCGTCGAGGGCGCGCCCGGTAGCTTTCAAGGGCAGCTGCACTGCCTTACGGAGATCGGCGAGGACCTCCTCGTCGAGGCGAACAGTGCACTGGTCTCTCTGCAGTTCCTCTCGGCGTTGGCGACCATCGATGACGATCTGATCATTGAGGACAACGACGCGCTCACTGGGATTCAGGGGCTCGCCTCGCTCACGGCTGTCGGAGGAGATCTTCGTGTCGAGGACAACAACGTTCTGGAGTCCCTTGCGGGGCTCGAAGCGCTCTCGGTGGTGGGAGACGACCTCTACTTGTGGGACAACGATCTCCTCGCGGAGTTCTCAGGCCTGTCGAGTCTCGCTGAAGTTGGGGGCGGCCTGTTCATCAGTGGCAACGATGGACTGCTGAATGTGGACGGTCTTGGCGCGCTGGCAGCCCTGGGGGCAGACCTCTCGATTACTGCAAATAGGGGATTGGTCAGCGTTGCAGGACTGTCCGGAATTTCCAGTTTCGGTGGGGACCTCACCATCGCAGACAACGACGCGCTCTGCCAGGCGGATGCACAGGCGCTCGCTGCCTCTCTGCCCGTGACGGGCACCGTGGTGGTGCTCGACAATGACGGGGTCTGCCCGTGATGCTCAGGCCCCTATCCTTCCTGACGTGGTTCCACGTATTGCTCGTGGTCGGCGCTCTCGGGTCGGGCTGCCTCAGTCCGGGTGATGACGATGACGACTCCTCCGCTGGTGACGATGACGACTCCTCCGCTGGTGACGATGATGATGTGGTCGGGGTGGATGACGACGACTCTGCGACTCCTTGTGGCCTTTGTCCTGGCGATGTCGAGGTGTCGGGGGAGGACGGGCTGGCAGCGCTCGCCGATTGCGAGGTGGTCGAGGGTGATCTCTCCATTGTTGATGGGTCTGAGGAGTTTGTTGAGCTACCGCTGCTGGGTAGTTGCTTGAGGCGAGTCGAAGGCGACCTGCGCATTCGCAACAACCTGTCTTTGCTGCGTCTTGAGGCCTTGCGTCAGCTTACGTTCGTGGGCGGCGACGTCACTATCTCGTTCAATGCCCAGCTTCCTGATCTGGACGCTCTGACCGGCCTCGCAGAGATTGGCGAGGGCTTGTTCGTTTCGTCGAATCCGGGCCTGCAGAGCATCACCGGGCTTTCTGGACTTGGCGCCGTGAGTGGGGACCTGAGTATCACGCGAAATCCGGCCCTTGCCTCCCTGGATGGGCTGGGGGGACTGCTCACGGTCGGCGGGGACATTCGGGTCTCGGAGAATGAACAACTGAGCCGTATTGCCGCCCTTGGGGGCCTTCAACTCGCTAGCGAAGACCTCTCGGTGCAAGATAATCCGGCGCTGCTCTCGCTTGTTGGCCTCGACCAGGTGCTCTCTGTAGGGCGCGATCTGGACATCTCCGGCAACACCTCGCTTGTTGATCTGAGTGGGCTCTCAGCGATCTCTTCGGTTGCGGGAGACCTGCGATTTATGAACAACAATACGATGGTCAGCCTCGATGGAATCCCGGCTCTCCGGGAGGTGAGCAGTACGCTCACGGTCTCGGGGAATGCCTCGCTCACCGACCTTGATGCGCTGTTATCGATCACGCAAGCCCTTGAGGGAATCCGGGTACATCACAACGATCTGCTGTGTCAGAGCTACGCAGAGTCTGTCGTCGCACAGCTCACTGTGAGCGATGAGGTTGCGGTCCACGACAACCTCGGGGGCTGTAACTGATGCCAAAGACACGTTCGCTCATGATCCTTGCCCTGGCCCTTGGATTGCTGACCTCAGCTTGCACGGGAGCATTCTCGGATGATGACGATGACGCCGGGTCTGATGATGATGACCTCTCGGTGGACGATGACGACAGCACAGCGGTGGACAACGACGACAGCAGCGCACCGGATGACGATGACAGTGTTTCCCCTGGTGACGATGACTCCGCTACTTCGGATGACGATGACTCGGCCGCTTCGGAGCACGGACCCTGTGCGGGGGACGTCCTCGTCACAACGTTTGGCCAACTGGCAGCGCTAGGGGGCTGTGAGAGCATCGACGGTTCTCTGACCATCGAGGGCCTTGGCTCGGGTATGGCGGGGCTCCCCACCCTCAGTGATGTGGCAGCCATTGAGGGCAGCCTGAATATCCTGAACAACTCGGGCCTGGAGACTCTTGATGGTCTGGAGGCGCTTCGCAGCGTGGGCGGTAGTGTCGTGATTCAGAACAATGCGGCGCTGAACAGCACCATTGCTTTGAGCGGAGTTCTCACGATTTCGGGCGACTTCTTTCTCACTGAGAATGGTGCTCTGGAGGGACTGGGTGCTTCCTTCGCGCTCAGTTCGGTCGGCGGTCGGCTGGAGTTCACCGAGAATCGAGCCTTGCTCGCAATTGATGGTCTCGATCTGCTCGCCGATCTCGGCGGTGGCTTGTTCATCGATAGCAATGATGATCTGGTCAGCATCAACGGCCTCACCGGTCTGACGCAGATCGGTGGTGGCTTGAGCGTTGTGTACAACCCTGCGATCGAGGGCTTCGATTCCCTGAGCGGTGTCGTCTCGATCGGCGGGGATCTATTGATCGAGGGCAATCTGCAGCTCCTGGACGTCGACGGGTTGTCGTCGCTGCTGTCTGTTCCGGGTAACGTCCGCCTGCAGGACAACATCTCCCTTCTTCACGTGGATGGTCTGGCTTCGCTGCAGAGCGTCGTTGGTGAGCTCAAGATCGAAGACAATATTGAGCAGGTGGATGTCGATGGCCTTGCCAACCTCACGTCCATTGGAGGCAATCTCGACATCACGGACAACATCTCTTTGATTGATATTGATGGACTGGGCTCGCTGTCGTATCTGGGCGGCGATCTCCTCATCCACCAGAACGATCCCCTGGCCACTCTGGACGGTCTCGGTGGGCTGACTCAATTGGTCGGGCTCGTGAGCATCTTCGGCAACGATGCGCTTACTCAGATCGATGGACTGAGTTCAGTGACTTATGTCGTGGGCACTCTGCACATCGCATCGAATCAGGCTCTCGAGAGCATTCAGGGCTTGAGCTCTCTGGAAGGTGTCGGGGGCTCGCTGACCATGGATGCGAACAATAGCCTCGCCAACGTGGATGGATTCGTGCTCCTGCGCAGCGTGAGTGGCGCCCTCACTGTTAGTAATCATCTGCAGTTGGTGGATGTCGATGGTCTCGCGGCGCTGGAGACGGTGGGTTTTGGGCTCTTTCTTATAGATAACCCGGCGTTGGAGCACCTTAACGGTCTCGCCACGCTGGGCGCCGTCGCAGGTAGCGCGGTGTTCGAGCGAAACAATGTCATGAACTCAGTCGCAGGTCTGACCGGGCTGCAGCTGCAGAACAATCTTCAATTGCGATTCAACGATGGCCTCTGCCAGAGCCACGCCGAGCAGGTGGCCTCGACCATGCACGTAGGTGGTAGCAGTGATGTCTCCTCGAACAGTGGCTCGTGTCAGTGAATCGCTTTGGGTTCTTGCTCCTGGTCCTCTTCCTGGCGGGATGCGGCCAGAACACGTTGGAGGGAAAGAACCCGGGCGAGTGTAGTGATGGCGCGGACAACGATGCCGACGGTAGCTACGACTGTCAGGACCCTGACTGTCAGAACGCACCGGACTGCTTAGCTGATGATGACGACACGGAAGAGGATGATGATGACTCGAGCGTGGGGGACGATGACACAGTCGATGACGATGACGATGACACGCCTGATGACGACGATGATTCCTCTGATCAGGACGATGACGACTCCGCGGGTGATGACGACAACACCGACGACGATGACTCTGCCGGTGATGATGACTCTGCCGGTGATGATGACTCAGCGGGGGATGATGACTCCGCGGGCGATGACGACACGAGCGGTGATGATGATGATGATGATGATTCGGTCAGCCTGCCGCCGGGCTGTGTGCTGTGTACCGGGGATCGGGTCGTCTCTTCTGGTGCCGACCTGGTCGCGCTGGCTGATTGTGGGCGAATCAGTGGAGACCTGGTGGTCGAGAACCTGGGTGCTGGCGTCACCGACCTGTCCAGTCTGTCCTGTCTGGTGCATCTGGATGGAGATCTGTTCATCAGCAACACCACAGCGCTGACCTCGCTGACGGGTTTGCAAAATCTCGCTCACATCGGCCGTGGTCTGGAGATTCGTGACAATGCTGCTCTGGTCAACATCGATGGCCTCTCGAATCTCGACGTTCTGGGTGTGAGTCTGCACATCTACGGCAATGCGCTGCTCGCCCACGTCGATGGTCTCTCGGGCCTGACTGTGGTCACGACCGACGTGGTCCTCCATCACAACTCAGCGCTCTCCAGCATGGCTGGGCTGTCGAACATAACCAACATCGGCGCGGACATGCGGGTCTACGACAACGACGCCCTGCCCAACATGGACGGCTTCTCCTCTCTCAATGCGGTGGGTAGTGACCTCTATGTCGGCTGGAATGCATCGATGACTGACATCAACGGGCTCGCGCAGCTAACGACCATCGGCCTCGATCTGGGTATTGTCCGCAATCCTCTCCTCACCGACATCGACGGCGTCTCGTCACTGACCTGGGTTGGCGGGGATCTGCATGTACGGGATAACGCCAGCCTGCTCGACATCAACGGTCTGGGGAGTGTCGTCACGATTGGCAGCGATCTGCTCGTTGCAGACAACGATGTATTGACCGATCTCAGTGGGCTGGCTTCGCTGCAGACGGTGGGCGACGATCTGGACATCACCGGCAACGACAGCCTCTGTCAGAGCTACGCCAGCACATCGGTTTCGTCCGTTCAGGTGGTGGGTCAGGTGAACATTTACGGAAACACAGGTGGTTGCTCCTAGTTGGCAGAGGAGTCGCTTTGCGAGGAGGCTGGACACGTTGAATCGAGGCAGCTATTGAGTGCTTCTCAGTTAGGAGTTGGTCATGTTGTTACTGCGCATCTTCGGCGTCCTGTTTAGCGTTCTTTCTTTGTCGTTGACTGGCTGTCCTGATCAGGTCCAGGAGCTGGATCTGGATCAGATCCTCAGCACGGAACGCCCCGGCAAGCGCAGCGAGGTGTTGGCTGTGGCAGACGAGCTCAGCAACTCGATCATGATCTTTGGTGGCAACGACGCACCCATCGTCGACCAGATCCCACGAGCCAACTACCTGGATGAGACCTGGATCTTTGAGCCGGGCTTCGGCTGGGTCGAGGTAGCCGCTGAACCGCGTCCGTCGCCACGCGGTCGGTATGCCATTGCCTACGACGAAGCTGGCCACCGTGCGTTGATGTTCGGCGGTCGCTATCGCGCCGAGGACACGGACTTCTTCTATGAGCTTCACAACGACCTCTGGGAGTTCGACTTTGTCACCCGAACCTGGCGTCTGCTCGATGATGGCAGCGCTGATGACGCACCTGAAGGTCGCTACTACTCGGCCGCTGGCTGGGATGCCAGCACAGAGACCTTCTATGCATTCGGCGGCTCCTTGAACTCGGACCCCATGGCTATTCAGGTCTCATCACAGCTGTGGGGGTGGACTGAAGCGAATGGCTGGTCCAACGTCTCGACCACCGGGAACGACCCGTCTACCCGCACGTTCTTTGGCTCGTCCTTCGATCCCGAGAAGAATCGCATCCTCGTCATGGCCGGGCAGGTTGGTGACTTCCAGAGCCTCGCTTACAACGACTTCTTCTCGCTGGATCTTGACGACCTGCGCTGGCGAGAGCTCCATGATGGCGATGCTGATGGGGACGCCCCCTCGACCCGCATGCATCCAGGGCTGGTCTATGACACCGCGCGTGAGCGCTACCTGCTCTTTGGTGGCCACACGGACATCGGTGATGCCAACGACCTGTGGGCCTTTGATCCAGGCGACAAGGTCTGGGATCTCGTCCTACAGGGTGACTCGTTCACGGGTGAACCACTCGGCTGCATGGGCAACGACAGTGAGGTGCCGGCCAACTACGTGGAGCAGGATCTGAGCGTGCTCGAGCGCCGCCATCGCGGCATGCAGGCTGTGCTCTACGATAATATCTGGGTCTTTGGCGGCATGCACGCTGAGTGCAGTGACCAACTCGATGACACGTGGCGCTACAGTATTGCGGATGGACTCTGGTCTGAGTTGATCCCGTCTCGCACCGGAGAGTCCTGCCTGCGTCGTGGTGCGGACTGCGAGTGTTTGTGCCTGTGAGCAGGTCACTCACGATCTTGCTGGTGCTGCTAGGCGCTCTCGGGAGCGCTTGTGTTGCCGCAGATCCAGCCTTGGAATTGGGCACAGGCGAGATCTCGTTCGAGGCCCTGGATGATGGCGACTCCATCTATGTGATTCACGGTCCCCAGGGGGGCTATCACTTGCTGGCATCCGTGCGCGTAGCTGGTGTTGAGGCAGGCAATCGGGATGACCTCAGTGATCCCAGTAACCCGACCGTCGAGCTCGAGGTTCATCTCGGAGACCGTCAATTGGTGGTCAATGGCGTGTTCACTCAGGGACTCGCGCCGAGTGCCCCTGGTGGTGCTTTCAGTCATGAGGTGCTCGGGCGCCTGGCCATCCTCGACATCGCTGACGATAGCGAACTCGACGGTGAGGAAATCCGCTTCCTCGCTCGTGTCAGTCCTGTGGGCGGGCCCGAGATCAGCGACGAGCGTCGGCTTATCGTGACTCCGCATCCCCTGAATTAAAGCCCTCCGTATTGGAGAGGCATTGTCCGTTGGCAGGATGTCAGTGGCGGTGGGCGGGCGTGTCCGTCGGAGAAAAGATGCAAGAAATCTGAATGGTCTCCGGCCCCCCCCCGTCACAGGGGGGAGTTCGATGCATGGGGCAGAGGGCTCGGGAGCTGCACACCATGAGCCGCAACATTCTTCTCTTTCTTTCCTGTCTCTTCGCCGGTCTGCTCGGCGGCTGCCAGGTTCACCTTCTCTCCAGTAGCGATGGCTGTGAGAACCAACTCTTCATCGAAGATGGCGTCCTGTATCTCGGCTGCGAGGAGCCTGACCAATCTCCGTTGGTCAATGGCGGAACTCCCTGCCTGGCCCTCACGGATGACTACTGCGACTCGGACGGCGATACCATTCCCGACGACGTCGAGGGCTTTGGTGACAGCGATGGTGACGGTGATCCCGACTGTGAGGACCCCGACTCTGATAATGACGGACTCAGCGACGGCGCAGAGGCAGGTCCGAACCCGCTGCGTCCGGTAGACACCGACGGCGATGGTAGTGAGGACTTCCGCGACCGCGACTCGGACGACGATGAGATCTCCGACAGTGACGAGAGTGACGTTGACACGGACGGTGACGGCCTGGATGACCGTGTCGACTTCGATTCGGATGATGATGGCATCAGTGACTTCATCGAGGGGTCGATCGATAGCGACGGGGACGGTACCGAGGACTTCCGCGACCTCGACTGCGACAACGACACCATCAGCGATGAGGTTGAGGGTGACGAGGATACCGACGGGGACGGTAGTGAAGACTTCCGCGATCTCGACTCCGATAATGACGGTCTGCCCGACGAGTTCGAGGGCGCTGTCGATACCGACGAAGACGGCACTCCCGACTTTCAGGACCTGGACTCTGACAACGATGGCCTCAGCGATGAGGAAGAGGGAACCGCCGACAGCGATGGCGACGGCATCCCGGACAGCAAAGACGCCGTATTTGATGCTCTCGAAGAGATTGAGGGCGAGGTTGGCGCTGATGGGGAAGTCTTCGTCGATACGAGGCCCGAGGGCTGCTCCTGCGCCGGCGACGGGCGAGCTCGTGGCACGTTCGCTATGAGCATGCTCGGTCTGCTGCCCCTGGGAATGGTGAGCCGAAAGCGCCGCCGTCGATTCCTGGGCTGAGTAGCTACGGGTACGCCCTGATGCGGCGGTGAGCCTGTCCGGCTTGCCGCCGCATCCATTCCGGAGTGGGCTGTCAGGGGCGGTTCTACACCTCACTGCGCTGGCGCCCTTCGGCGCGTACTGCTAGAGAGCCCTTTGACGCGTTGACCAGCGGCTCCCAGCCCGCTTTACTTCCGGTCTCACGTCGAGGAAGAGCAGATGTCCAAGCAGTCAAAGACCGCCATCACACCTACCCGTGCTGAGAACTATCCCGAGTGGTACCAGCAGGTGGTGCGCGCCGCAGATCTCGCTGAGAACTCTCCGGTTCGTGGCTGCATGGTGATCAAGCCCTGGGGCTATGCCATCTGGGAGAACATGCAGCAACTGCTGGATCGTCGCTTCAAAGAGACCGGCCACGTCAACGCGTACTTTCCGATCTTCATTCCCAAGCGCTTTCTTGAAAAGGAAGCTGAGCACGTCGAGGGTTTTGCCAAGGAGTGTGCGGTCGTCACCCACCATCGCCTAGAGGAGGGGCCTGATGGTGGCCTGGTGCCTGCTGGTGAGCTCGAAGAGCCCCTGGTCGTGCGGCCTACGAGCGAGACCATCATCGGTGCGATGTTCAGCAAGTGGGTTCAGAGCTATAGGGACCTGCCCATCTTGTTGAACCAGTGGGCGAACGTGGTGCGCTGGGAGATGCGCACCCGCTTGTTCCTGCGCACAGCGGAGTTCCTCTGGCAGGAGGGCCATACTGTCCATGCCACCGCCGAGGAGGCTCAGCGAGAGACTCGCCAGATGCTGGATGTATACGCCGAGTTCGCCGAGCAGCAGATGGCCATGCCTGTGATCAAGGGGGAAAAGACTGCAGCCGAGCGATTCCCAGGCGCCGTGCAGACCTTCACGATCGAGGGGATGATGCAGGACGGCAAGGCGCTCCAGGCGGGAACCAGCCACTTTCTCGGACAGAATTTTGCGCGCGCTCAGGAGATCCGCTACCTCAGCGCTGAGGGGCAACTTGAGCACGCGTGGACCACTTCATGGGGCGTGTCGACCCGGCTTGTGGGTGCGCTGATCATGACCCACAGCGATGACGACGGCCTGGTCCTGCCGCCGCGGCTGGCTCCCTCGCACATTGTGATCATTCCGGTGCAGCGTAAGGGCGTGGACCCGGCTCCCGTCCTCGAGTATTGCCGCAAGCTCAAGACGGAGTTAGTGGAGTTGCGCTACGGAGAAGATCGCTTGCGGGTTCTCTTGGATGAGCGGGACATGCGTGGTGGTGAGAAGAGCTGGGAGCACATCAAGAAGGGCGTCCCTATCCGCCTTGAAGTGGGTCCCCGCGACATGGACTCGGATTCGGTGTTCATGGGCCGCCGTGACCGAGAGCCACGTGACAAGCAAGGCGTACCCCGCGGGCAGTTCCTTGCTGAGGTGCTGAGTACCCTTGACGAGATCCAGGATGGGCTCCTTGAGCGCGCCCGGGCGCGTCGCGCCGCCATGAGCTCCGAGGTGCAGAGTGTTGCTGAGTTCGAGGAGTTCTTCTCTGCAGAGGAACCCGGGTTTGCGTGGTGTTTCGCGGCAGATGATCCCAGCTATGAGGACCTGCTAGGTCGCTACAAGGTGACCCCGCGATGCATTCCGGTCGACGACAACGACGAGCTGGGCACGTGCATCTTCACGGGGCAGCCGGGGCAGAAGAAGATCGTCTTCGCCAGGTCGTACTGAGCAGGAGCGACGCTCACAAACTGTTACGAGGTGGCCTCAAGGTCACTGCTAGTCCTTACCCGATGGTGGAACGAGACTCACCACCGCGTAAGGAGCAGTTATGTCGGGTAGTAACTCAATCGGGGTTCTTCTTTTCGTTGTCCTGTTGCCTTGTTGTCTGGCTGTCCAGGGCTGTGGTGATGGTGTTGGGCTTCCTTCCGATGACGACGACACCAGCGTTTCCGATGACGATGACAGCGTCGTAGGTGATGACGACGACACAAGCCTTGCCGATGACGACGACACAAGCCTCGCCGATGACGACGACACAGGCCTCGCCGATGACGACGACACAGGCCTCGCCGATGACGATGACACTAGCGTTGCCGATGATGACGACGACACGAGCGTAGGCGATGATGACGACACGACGCCGGCGGCGCAGTGTCCTTCCTGGAGCTTTGACGGTGACGTAGGGCCCTGGGATCTGGCGAACGGGATGAGCCTGTCCGCTCCCCAGGAAGCAGGCAGCGTTCGCTTCGACACAACCGCAGACCCCCACCTCTGGGTCGAAACCTCGGCTGATCTTTCTTCCTGCACGCTCATCGAAGTGGTCATGAAGGTGACCGGCGAGCACGGTCCCTGGCAGGTGTTCTGGCAACGATCGCAGGACACTGGCTTTGCGGAGGCTCGCAGCCGCCGCTTCCACCAGTTTGCCGACGAGGAATGGTTCCGTTATGTGTTCGATCTCTCCGATCACCCGGAGTGGGACGGCAGCTTGAGCTGGCTCAGGCTGGACCCCCACGCGGGGCCGGGCTCCGTATCGATCCGGTCGATCGCACTGGTCGAGCCGCAAGGTCAGTTCCCTCCTGCGCTCGACCTGGCTCAGGTTCACTGGCTGCACACCGACGTCAGCCCCTGGCCCGTCACCTCGACGCTGAGTTCGGTCAACGTAGGTCCCAGCACAATCTGCCTGGATCACGATCAGGCTAACACCTGGACCCCAGTGGATATTGCCCCGGACGTGGCGGTGAATGCGAATCCCTGGGTGTTCATCTGGAGACCCGACCTGGCCGGTGCTGCTGGAACCTGGTACGGCGCCACCTGGGAGTGGATCCGCCCAGGCCAGGCCTGTAAACAACGCTATGCGGTGGCCGGCGACCACATCAAGCGGTCCCCCTTTCACATCAACTCGGGCTGGGCACCATCATCTGGCGAGACCCTGCACTTCATGGTCTCGGGCCTGGCCCGTAGCTCCGAACGCAACCAGGAGGAACGCAGCAATGTCGTACAAGTTGTCTGGCCCTGAGCTTCGGGCTCTTACCTTCGTCGTCGGGCTGGCGTGTATCGGCCCCTTCCTTCAGGCTTGTTATCTGGATGGCCTGGGGGATGGGAGGCCGATCAGTGATGATGATGACCAGACCGAGGGTCTGGTTGACGACGATGACACCACATCGGACGATGACGACACAACACCGGACGATGACGACACAACGCCGGACGATGACGACACAACGCCGGACGATGACGACACAACGCCGGGTGATGATGACGATATGACGCCAGACCCGTTCGCTGGCTTGAGTCGAGGTATGCGATGGATACGGACTAACCCCATGTTCGTCTCGGGCCTGGTCGTGTCGATGCAGGCGCCGAACGCGACCATCGTCGACGAGTACTTCGACGATTTTGGAGCCACTGCCCTACACACCTGGGGGCAGGGCTTGCCCAACCGCGTCCAGGGTTGGCGTGCCGCCGGACACAGTGACTTCTCGTTTCTGTCCTGGGTGCAGGACGATGGTACGAGCCTTGATGGAGGCCTCGTCGTTGGTGGAGTTTTGCCAGGTCAGGGAGACCGAATCGGCTACCAGGTCGGGGATGAACCACGCAACATGGTCGATCTTCAGGCCATCGAGCAGGGAGTCGGTGCGGTGCGGTCGGCCGATCCAGATGCGTTGGTGGTAGTGAACTTCGGCAATCCCGAGCAGGGTACCGACCTCATCGATCTCCTCGACTACGCGGTGGGCAACATGGACATCGACGTGATCAGCTACGACTGGTACGGCTATCACTACAGCACGACCTATGAGCGACTCGCCATCCACCGCCAGGTGGCGCTCGACCATGGCCTTCCGTACTGGCGCTACTTGTCGTCGTATCAGGATGTCGGTGCGAGCGACTGGCCAGAAGAATCTGACATGCGCTGGAACGCCATGAGCGGCGTTGTGTACGGCTACACCGGTCACACATGGTTCGTGTATCAGTCCGCGGCGCCACCCCACCAGGTGGTCTCGGCCCTGTTCGATCAGCCTGGCACCTGGACCTCGGCGGCGAACCAGCGCTTCGCTATTGCTTCCGAGCTCAATGCGGAGCTCCGAGTGCTCGGTGAGGTGCTGCCATGGCTCACCAGTACGGAGGTGCGCTACACCCCGGGAGTGTCTCTGTATTCGCCAGCGGGAACGAGCCCCTGGAGTCCGGGTGCCGGTGGCGACCCGTACCTCGCCTCAGTGCAGCCGGTCGGCACTTCGCTCTGGGAGGTTCAGGATGTCCTCATCGGCTTCTTCGTCGATGACTCGGGAGCGCGCTATGTGGCACTGCAGAACCCCACCCATGCCTCTTCGGACTGGCCGCAGATGATGTCTGACTCGTGCAGCTTCGAGCTGCTCTTTGATTTCGCTTCCGCTCCCGCAGGTCTGGACACGAGTCACCTGATGGTGCTCGATCATCATCTCGATACAGTCCGTCAGGCTCCCTTGAGTGTTGTGGGCGGGCAGTACGGCGTGACCATCTCGCTGGCTGCTGGCGACCTGGTGTTGTTTAAGTACGCAGACGGGTTTCCGTTTGTGGGTCGCTGAGCGCAGGAGTCAGTGCTCCAACGCCTCGGCGTTGCCCAGTTCTCGCCGAACCTCACCAGCGTCAATGCCGAGCAATAGAGCGGCTACGCCAAGCTGCAAGCCTGCACACAACATGTAGATGGTGGGTACCGATACCAGGCCGTCGAGCTTGCCGGCGGCCCAGCCGCCCCAGACTGCGCTGAGGTTCGCCAGCGCCATGTAGGCGGTGAACTGAGTGGCCGCGACTTTCGGCCAGGATACGCCCATGGCCAGGGCAAAGAAGCCGACGGTGGCGAGAGACATGAACAGCGAGTCGATGAGCAGGAGGGCGACGATGAAGCTGCGCTCGTGCCATAGCGGTTGCGCGAGAGCAAAAGTAGTCCACAGGAGTGCCAAGCCGATGCAGCCTGCGGCGATCGTCCGCCGATGTCCGAGACGGTCAGCGACGAAGCCACCCAAGATGGAGCCGGCGAGGCCGAAGGCGAGGCCCCAGCCACCGCTCACCTGTGCGTAGTCGGTGTCACTCCAACCGAGTTCCTGGACAATGAAGATGACGCCGATGACGCCGAGCAGGCCTGCTGAGGTGGAGATCACCAGCGCCAGGACTGCAGTCAGCAAGGAGGAACGAAACGACATCGCGCGCAGCAGCGCACGGAATACGGCTGTTACGCTCTGCGCCCTTTGCGAGCTGGAGATGGGGCTTGCCTGTCCTGAGCTCCACGGAAAGAGGCGCTCACCAGGACGTTCGCGCAGCAGGAGCGGCAAGAGGAAGATCAGACCCAGCACAGAGACCTGCACGCAAAGCGCCGCGCGTAGGCCATGGCTGGCCATGACGGTGGCCATGCCCGCCCCACCGATGGCGCCGCCGAGGTACTTGGAGCCGTACATCAGCCCATTCGCCTTGCCACGTTCCTCCTCAGGGAGAAGGTCGACGGCCAGGGCATCGACCGCGACATCCTGCAGCGAGTTGAACACGTTGTGTGCGAAGACCATCCAGGCCAGCAACTGGATCGACTCGGTGAGGTCCGGAATGGCGACGAGCAGAAGCAGAGTCAGTGCCATCATGCCCTGGGCGAAGAGAATCCAAGGGCGCCGTCGTCCCATGGATTGCAGGCCAAAGCGGTCGATGAAGGGACCCCAGATCCATTTGAAGGTCCATGGCAATCCGCTGAGCACGGTTACTTTCGCGACGTCTTCGGCGCTCATACCCTGACCGGCCAGCCACGCGACCAGCGTGATGGCAACGAAGCCCCAGGGGATACCTTGACTTACATAGAGCGCGCAGAGCGTTAGGAGCCGGAGGGACCGGCTCTCGGAGAGTGTCATCTGGGTCAGGCTGAGCGGTCTAGTTCAGGCCGACAGGGTGGCGAAGCCGTCGCCTCACCAGGGTCAGAAGGAACAGGAGGGTTAGCAGCGAAAAGTCTGCTGCGGATGCCCCGGACTGGCAACCGCACTGCGGATTGTCGACACCCCCAACGACGAGGTCATTGGGGGCGTCGTCATCGTCTTCGCCGTCCTCTTCTGAGTCATTGTCGTCGTCATCATCCTCTGCGGAGTCGTCATCGTCCTCTGCGGAGTCGTCGTCGTCATCGGCGGAGTCGTCGTCGTCATCGGCGGAGTCGTCGTCATCCTCTGCGGAGTCGTCGTCATCATCGTCGCCAGGGACGGTGTCGTCATCATCGTCGCCAGGGGCAGTGTCGTCATCATCGTCGCCAGGGTCGGTGTCGTCATCATCGTCGCCAGGGTCGGTGTCGTCATCTCCTGCGGTGGTGTCATCATCATCGTCGCCAGGGGCAGTATCGTCATCGCCTACGGTGGTGTCGTCGTCGCCTACGGTGGTGTCGTCATCGTCACCTGGGGTGGTGTCGTCATCATCACCGGCCGAGTCGTCGTCATCTCCTATCGCCGAGTCGTCATCGTCACCTGGGGTGGTGTCGTCATCGTCACCTGGGGTGGTGTCGTCATCGTCGCCTGGGGTGGTGTCGTCATCGTCGCCTGGGCCGCAAGATGGGTCGTTATCGATGAGCCCATCACAGTTGTCGTCGATGCTGTTGCAGGCCTCGGGTGCCCCTGGATAGATCGCCGAGTTGAACTGCGCGCAGTCACCGTCGCAGCCGCTGACACCGTCGCTGTCATAGTCCAACTCTGAGCCTGTCAGCAGGTTGCAGTCATTGTCGACCCCATCGCACAGCTCTGCAGCTCCGGGGTTGATGCCAGCTTCCGCGTCGTTGCAATCGCCGCTCAGCTCGGAGTAGCCGTCGCCGTCGTCATCAATGCAGTCGGCCCCGCCAATGCCATCGAGATCGAAGCCTTCATCGACGGCACCATCGCCGTCGTTGTCCAGCCCGTCGCAGACTTCGACGTCGAAGCAGTCCGGGAGTCCGTCGGCATCACTGTCGAAGCCTTCGTCGATCGTGCTGTTGCAGTTGTTGTCGAAGCCATCGCAGACCTCCGTAGCGCCCGGAAACACGGTGGCGTTGAAGTCGTTGCAGTCGCCGTTACAGCTGGAGACGAGATCTCCATCGTTGTCGAAGCCCTCATCAATTGTGCTGTCGCAGTCGTTGTCGAGCGCGTCGCAGAGTTCGGGCAGCCCGGGGCCTACTGTGTTGTTGGCGTCGTTGCAGTCCCCACTACAGGCCGAGATGCCATCGCCGTCTCCATCGGTGCTGGGGTCGGCCCCATCAGTGAGCCCATCGCAGTCGTCGTCAGCGCCGTTACACACCTCGATGGCGCCCGGCAGAATAGATGGATTGCTGTCATCGCAGTCTGTGGCACAGGCCGAGTGCCCGTCGCCGTCGCTGTCGGTATCGGGATCGCCGGCGTCGATCAGCAGGTCACAGTCGTCGTCGATGCTGTTACAGATCTCGGCGGCCCCCGGAGCTACGGCGATGAGCAGGTCGTTGCAGTCCCCTTCGCACTCCGAGAAGCCATCGCCATCGTCATCAAGTTCCCTCTCGCCAAGACTCCCGTCACAGTCGTTGTCCTGGGAGTCACAGAGCTCGAGGGCCGTCGGGTAGACGGTGCTATCGGCGTCGTTGCAGTCCCCTTCGCAGTCGGTCAGGCCATCTCCGTCTGAGTCGGTCTCGACCGCAGGCACGGCACCGTCGCAGTCGTTGTCCGTGCGGTCACAGATCTCCGTCGCGCCCTGATAAGTCAGCGCGCTCGCATCGTCACAATCGCCATGACACTCGGTCATGCCGTCTCCATCGTCATCGACAAGCTCGTCATCTGCCGTGGTCAGCGCCACAGTGAACGTCGTGAGGCCCGGCAAGTCCTGGTCGCACAGGGTCAGATCCTGGATGGCTCCGGTGCCCATCTCTACGGTGAACTCGAGGGCACCAACCTGCGCCGGGTCGTACGTGATCAGCAGCCTTGCCTCGTCGGCGGCGCTGGCGATGTAGGTGTGTATGAGCGCTTGTTGCCCGCTGACCCAGGCATAGTCCTGAGACGACCGTTCGAACTGCGTGTTGTTGGTCTGAGGAACGCCCAGACCACCCGGAACGGTAGAGAACACCGAGTCCAGGCCGCGGTTGATTGGGCCACCGCCGCTACGATCGATCACCCAGCCAATAGGTGTCACTCCCGGAGGGAAGGTAAACAGGGCGTTGGCGATGACCTGGTACGAAGAGGTACCCATCCAGTTGCGTACGAACAGCGACTGGACGTTGGTCATCGGTCCGCCAGGAGTGGTCAGGTTGGCCTGGACGCTCTGGTAGATGTCGATGCCGGTGAGGTCCACATTCTCGACGAAGCGCTCTGTGTGCAGGATCAGGTTGCCGTCGATGGTGTTCTCGAAGGGCTGTGCCGTTGCTGCATTCGTACCGCACAGCGCGGGGCTGGCTCCTACCTCATCGGTGAGTCCGTCGCAGTCGTTGTCTACGCCGTCGCAGGTCTCGGTGCCGTTCGGGGCATTCAGAGCGCTTGTGTCGTCGCAGTCACCCTGGGCTGTGCTGAACGTGTCGCCGTCGTTGTCCTGCGCTGTTGCAGTTCCCGACCACAGCAGCAGGCTGCAAAGGCTGAGCAGGAAAATTCGTCGTCCTGAACGCATGAAAGCCCTCCAAGTCTGCGTCTGACCAATTGCAGGGTAGCACTGTAGTGGCCTGTCCTCTGGGTTCAATTGCTGCCCGAACAATGCACCCTCCGTGGCTGTACACAGCGTAGGGCTTGCCGAAGAGCTACGGGCACGGCGGTTTTCTTCAGCGTTGAGTGCGCCCAACGTGAGGCTCGCTCAGGTGCTTACCGGGGCTGGGCAGCTCACTCCGGTACCGCCTAGTCCGCAGTATCCTGCCGGATTCTTGGACAAATATTGCTGGTGAAGTCCTTCCGCATGAAAAAATGGCGGACAAGCGCGGATCTCGGTGGTGATCTCTCCGTGCCCTGCACTTTTCAGGACTCTCTGGAATGCACTGCTTGATGCTTTTGCCGAGCTAAGCTGCGTCTCTCCATGACAATAAATCGCAGACCTGTATTGAGTGCCCACGTCATTGCCCTGGCGCATGCCCTGAGTGGGGTCGTGTCCTTCCCAGAAGACTTGAAGTAGGCTCTCGTACTTCACTTGGTTCGGGTCAAAGACCACCAGCACGACTTCGGTGTGGGCGGTCCTTCCAGAGCACACCTCTTCGTAGGTGGGGTTGCGGGTGTAGCCACCGGCATAGCCGACCGCGGTTGTATGGATGCCGGGCAGGTTCCAGAAAGCCTTCTCGGCACCCCAGAAGCAGCCCATCGCGAAGACGGCCTGCTCCAGGCCATCAGGGAAGGGGCCGCGGAGGGCAGTGCCGAGCACATGGTGGGCTTCGTGGAGTGGCATGGGCTCTTCGCGGCCTGGAAGCGCTTGCTCACGGTTAGGTAGAGGCATCGCTCGTTGCAGTCCAAACATCGCCTCACTCCTCCACGGGACGCACGTCGTGTCCCCAGTTACCCAGTGTAGTCTGCTCGCCTTGTACGCTGTCGCGCAGGACCTCTGCTTCTGTATCTGCGAGCTGGAGGAGGTCGACTTCGACTTGAACATCTACCTCCAGATCGCCCTCCTGGATGGCTGAACTGTGGGAGGCGTAGCCATCAATAAGGACGTCTGCGACGCCGGTGCTCGGCTCGTAGCTGAACTGTTCAATCTGCGCGGACCACTCTCGTAGGTAGCGGCCAGGTTTGTCTTCTCCTGTGGTGGCATTGAATTCGAAGTCGAAGCCACGAAGGAGGGGGAGGGCGACGGGCATGTCGGTCTGCCCTCGGATCTCGAGTCGCCGCTCAGCCTCTGGGATCGGTTCGATGTCCGTATGCACGCCGCCGTGGCTCTCATAGAAGGCGCTCGTCTGAAGCAGTCCGGGCTGGACAAAGCCCTCATTGAAGCCGATCAGTGCGTAGCGAATGCGGGTATCTACCTGGGCGAATTCGAGGGCCTCGTTGTGGTGCACCCGGTCCAGACGTCCCGGGGTGAAGTGGATGCTCGCAACAAAGCTTGCTGTCTGCTCTTTGTCGGTGATGGTCAGTGGACTGAGCGATGCACCGAAACCTCGCGGAGTCCAGCCCTCGTCGCCAGTGTAGGTACCCTCGTAGCCCTGCAGAAAAGGGACGTCCATGTCCATGCAGATCCCACGAAGGGCTACCACCCAGTGGCTTCGGAGGGGCAGGTCGAGGGCAGCCAGGTCGACGTCTATCGTGCTCTCTGCTCTCCCGTCGGGTCCGATGACGAGGGGAACTTCGTCGTACCAGCCCACCAACTCTTCGGAGCGGATGCGGCTGTAGCCCAGGGAATAGCTGGGGTGGTCGCGGTAGTTGCGACCGTCTGCCCAGGAGCCGCCGAGGATGCCAAGATCTGCGACGAAGCTGCCGTCCTCGGCTGGTATGTCGACCCCCGCCCGTAGGAAGGCGATCCGGTGGCTCAGGTCCTTCCAGGAGTAGCTGTGTCCCTCCCAGATGCTGATCCACTGATCTTCGACAGGGCCCGTGTTGCACTCGCACGAGGGTGCATTGATCTCTGCACGGCAAGCGCTTAGGACGAGGAAACCGCTGACAATGAGCAGACGCACGGTGGGGAGGAGGCTGGACACGATCGCAATGTTAGCGGGGAAGGGCCCGTCTGCGCTGGCGGTACCAGCCCGCGCAGAGCACCAGGGTCAGAGTGAATGGCTCCGCCCGACGGTGTTGAGCCGAGGTTGGCGCGCTCGCCGCACAGCCCTGGCAGGAGCTGCATCCTGATCGGCCGCGCGATGCATCATCGTCATCCGACACCACATCGTCATCGTCATCCGACACCACATCGTCATCGTCATCGGCCACTGAATCATCGTCGTCAGACCCCGAATCGTCGTCGTCAGACCCCGAATCGTCATCGTCGCCCCCATCGTCGAGCACTGAGCCGACGGCGTCCCAGAGCAGCTCGTCGCCTTCGTCGTACTCCAACGCCCAGAAACCGAAGCCACCCAGGCCCTCGTCCAGGGCCATCTGCGCCTTCATTGCGATCGAGATTTCGTCTTCGCACCAGGTCTGGCGCCACTGTCCACTCTCCTGCCAACTGATCCACGGCGTAGAGCTGTCGCTGTCCCAGTAGCGTCCACGTTCCGTGAAGCGCTCCTGGCAGGGTGCATAGAAGGTCGAGCCGAGGTGCTCGATCTTGGCGGCGCCGATGTCGCCGCTGTCGGCGCTCCAGGTGTTTCCGTACAGGGGTAGGCCCATGACGATGCCGGGAGCGTTCTCGATGCCGCCCCACTCGATGTAGTCCTGTGCCGACCACTGTAGGGATCGGCTGCCCCACTGGTCGCTGGCATAGAGCGGCGCGTTGGGTTTGGGGTCAGACCAGCTGCCCGCGAACGCGTAGCCCATGATGAAGATCAAATCGGAGTGATCTGCCAGCACGTCGTAGTCATAGGAGCCATCCCAATCGACCGCTGGGGTAGCCATGCTCAGGTGGCTACCTGGCTGGGCTGTGTCCATGGCAGCACGGAGCTCGATGATGAAGTCCACGAACTGGTCGCGGTTGGCGACGTCGAGGCCCTCGAAGTCGATGTCGATGCCATCCCCTCCACCATCGATCATTGCGGATATCAGGTTGTCGATGGTGTTTGTTCGATAGCTGGGGACGCTGAGCAACTCGTTGAGTTCGGTGTCGCCGAAGCGGGTTGCCGAGAGCACGACGATGGCACCGACGGCATGAGCCGCCTCGATCAGTGCATCTGAGCCCGATCCTCCCCAGCCATGGGTGTCTCCCAGAGAGCCGTCCCCGTTCACCTCGGCGCTAAACCAGGCCACCACATCCAGGTACTGCCAGGGTAGGTTCTGTGCGCTGACCCAGTAGGGCAGGTAGCCCATCACGATGGGGTCCTCGCCGCGGCCTCGATTGGCAAGCTGCGCCTCGGTTGGGAAGCCCACGTCGTTGGCCGTGATGGGTGCGTAACCCTCGTGCTTGTGCAGCATCTGCTCATGCACAGAGGGTGGGCTCTCTGCCAGCGCGGGCGCTGACGCCCAGGTGAGCAGAGCGATCAGCGTGGCGCAGACGAATGAGCCGCTCGGTCGTTCAGTCCTCACTGTCGAGTACGCGGAAGAAGGGGCAATCGGCTGCCTCAAGGCAGGGGTCATCGCTGATTTCCTGGCCACCACTCTGGGCATACCGAGCTATCTGCATGATGGCAAAGGTGGTCATGTCAAACGGCTTGCTGGCGTCGGGCGGAGTGAAGCCGTGCATTCCCTGTGGACTGGCGTAGGGAAGCCGCAGTCCCGAGACACCCGACTCGCTCGCACGCACCGCCCGAAGGGGTATGGAGGAGGGGGCTCCTGTGCCGTCGGTTCCGTTGTCGAGGTCGTCGGCATCAAAGAGCAGATGGTCGCCGGACTTCTCGTGTTGGAAGGGTCCAAACTCTTCCATGCCATGCACTACTCCCATGTCGATCAGCCAGCGGTCTACCGTGGAGCCATAGCGCTCGTCCTGGGCGTGTCGGTCGTAGATTTGAGCTGCTCGAGCAATCGAGATGCCGGCGCCCGTGGGTACGATGGGATCGCCGGGTGTGGGCACGAGGAGGATGTTGACGGGCTTGCCGCCCAGTTCTTCGAAGGGCTCGTCGAGGTAGTGGGGAGCGTAAGCGATGGGGTCCCCAGGTTCGGTAGTCAGTGACAGGACGTTGACCAGGCGACGGAGCGCCGGTGTTCCACGCCGATGCCCAAGGCCTTCGGCCAGGGCGACGAGGGGTGATCCTGCGCGGTAGGTGACGCCCTCAAAGCTGACATCCTGCTCGAAGGTGTCGATGACCGCTACGTCGGTGCCCGCAGAGTCGCGCACGGTGATGCGCCAGTGGTCACCCAGGCCCGCGTTCTGATCGACCTCGTAGACAGTGCCCTCGACGGGGCCGGTGTCGGGCATGCCCGTAGCGACGCGCTTGCCGATGTAGTCCAGCGCATCGGACGGCACCCCCATGCGGAACAGGCCATCAGCGGGGATGCCCGTGCTCCGCACCTCGCCGTTGTCCAGATTCTCGACGGTGACCGTTCCACCTACAGGAATGCTGGGCAGGGTCGCG
>CAZEIY010000026.1:0-12672 GCA_964512375.1 uncultured Rickettsiales bacterium
GTGATGGTCCTATCCCGAACCAGTTCCTCGACTGCGGCCGTGATGGCGGGAGCGGTCTCAGCAGCCCCCTTGGCGTCAAAGCCCAGCACTCTGCACTCGGAGTTGAGGAGGAAGCTGAAGGGAGCCTTGTCGACACCGTAGCGACTGGCTACCACACGGTGCCTATCGTCGAGCACCGGATACCGTGGCTTCGAGCGGAGCACCTTATCGGCAAACATGCTTGGGTTCTTCTCGACAGAGACGATGACAATTTCGAGACCATCTTTGTGATACTTGCGGTACCAATTGCCCACGGGTTCTGCTGACAAGACAGCGGGGTTCCCGTCGACGAAGAGCAGGAGTACAGCCTTGGTCTTGCCGGGTCGCAGTCCACACAGGTCGTCTAGTTGGACGACCTCACGGTCGCTGCTGCTGGCTCTCTTGAGGGAGCCGCTGGTCGGGAAGGCGTAGAGGCCAAAGGCCGGGGCGACAGTGCCTACCGCCGGAACGCGGGAAGGTGAAGCCTTTTCAGCCAGGCCGGGAACCGCCCAGGCGACAGCTGCGCATAGGAAGCAGAGGGCGAACCTTAGTGTGGCCTGTCTCATCGGAGCCTCCTCCTACACATCCACTATGATCAAGGTGGAATTGTCCCGTCCACCATTACCATTGGCGACCTCGATCAAGGCCGAGCAAGCCTCTTCCGGGTTTTCGATGTCGGTGAGGATCGTCGCCAGCTCGTCATCAGGGATTTCACCCCACAGACCGTCGCTGCACAGCAGAAGTCGGTCACCGCTCTTGGACTTGACGTGGAAGAGGTCTACCTCGACGTCGATCACGGAGCCAATGGAGCGGACCAGGATGTTGCCGGAGGGATGGTCGCGGGCTTCTTCGTCGGAGAGTTCGCCCAACTGCACCAGGAAGGCAACCAACGAGTGGTCCTGGCTGATCTGACTGAGTTCACCATCGCGGAGCAGATAGATCCGAGAGTCGCCGACATTACCGGCAACGACGTCGTTGTTCTCGTTCACCAGAATGGCGCACAGGGTGGTGCCCATGTTGGACTCCTGATCCATGCCGGTGGTGACTACCGTGCGGTTTGCCTCTTCGAACGAGCCTCGCAGGAGGTCACGGAGCGCCACCTCGTTGTCACTATCCATCTGAGAGAGCCGATCTCGCGATGAACGGAAGAGAGTCTCGACCGCCAACTCAGAGGCAACCTCTCCAGAATCATGCCCACCCATGCCATCAGCGACGGCGTACAGGGTCAGCGACTCATTGAGAGAGCCCCAGTACCAGTTGTCCTCGTTGAGTTCGCGAACCATCCCGACGTCAGAGAGGCCGGCGACCTCTCCACTGTTCTTGGGCTTGTTCGAGATGAGCACGCTACCCAGGCTCTTGCTGGTGACGGTGATCTTCTGGGTATCTGGGTTCTGCGTTCCTGACATCACTTCATCTCACGTTGGGACACTAGCGAACGGGAAGCATAACCGAGAACACACCGAATGGGCTCGCCCTGCGCAGCCTCTGTCACCGGAAAGCATGATGTGTGCGGGTCGAGATCGGCTGCAAGCCCTCTTTGACAGGCATCGCAAGCGCCAGATAGCGTGACTGTAGAGGATGTTAATGGATACATCGAGCCAGCCTCATCGTGGGTGGCATACAGCGCAATTGGCCCTTGCCCTGGCTCTGCTTCCCTTGCTCCTGGGCTGGGGGCTGGGCGTAGTGCATCCCTGGCTGGACGAGGTCAGTCGCTATTCTGCGCGCCTCGCAGGGCTGCCGGCCCTCTGGGGAACTCGGGGAGTGCTTGTCCTCGTTGCGCTCTGTGTTATCTCGATTGCTTCGCGTCGGCGAGTAGAAGGACTGTGGCGTTCTCTGCGGGGCCTCTCTGAATTGGGTGGCTTGCTTGGTGCGCTCAGCCTCGTGTCCTCAAGCATGGCTGCCACCCGACCAAGCGCTTGGGTCGCCCTGATCGCCCTGATCGCTGCAGGAGGGAGGCTTGAGGCGGACACCGCTCCACGCTGGCGACTTCCCTTGCCCGCCCGACACATCGCCGGTGCCCTGTGCTGGTATCTCGCTGGGCGCGCAAGACCCTTCTCATCGGGCTTGCTCGGAGAGGAACTCAGCGGTTCTCTGACAGTGCTGGTCGAGCGTCTACCTGCAGTGGACTGGGAGTTTGCCGTAGATGCTCTCGCAGCTGCTCTGATCGCGTTGGTGTGTAGGGGCTCTCGTCTGAGGTGGACCTGGCTTGTCGGTGGTTCTGCTGCGGCTTTGGCTTTCGAACATGTCTTCGCCGATGACCTCGTAGGCGTGGCTGGTCTTGCTCTGATTGGTGCCTTTGCTGCGGCGGCGCCGGGTCGAATAGCCCCCAGGCAGGGGGCGTTAGTGCCGGTACTCCTTGTGCTACTAATCTGCTTGCTCACGGGGGTGCGGTTGGGCGTCAGCGAGCGCTGGGACTGTCGGAGTCTGGAGGCTGAGGGAGGCGCACGCCTGCTTCAGGAGGGAGACTATAGAAGCATCGCCCTGGTCCCCGACAACATGCCATTTCTCGTGCTGCTTGCCGATGGCGGCAAGAGTATTACCCGGCTGAGTCCCGGAGGCGGAGTTAGCGAGTCTCGTCCTCTGGACCTCGCTGGGGGGATGCTGATTTCACCTCCACCAGGGACCAAGGTCGTTGGTCGGCTCGTCCAGTCGGGCAGCTCCCTGAGGGTCGAGTGGTGGGACGTCTTCACCTTGGAGCGGAGCGTCTCCAAGACGTTGAAGGTGGACTGTGATCCTGGCTTCTCTTTCATGGAACCAGGCGGTGCTCGCCAATGGATCTCGTGTCGCAACTCAGAAGAGGTGCTGATCGTCGACCCTCGTCCTGACGGTCCCCTCACCAGGTGGGATATCGGTTCGGCAGTCCTGGGGGTTCAGCGACTCATTGGCGGGGTGCTGATTGATCGAGCCGGGGAGGACAGTCGGGCTGGAGTCTACGAGGCAGAGGGTCGTGGACTTGCCGAGCTGCAACTGGGTCCCTACTCCACCGGAATCATCTCCGTCTCGGAGTATGGTGAAGCGTTTGCTGTCGGGCGAGGACCGGCCGGACAACTCGAGTTTCGTGGACGGGCGCCTGCGGTGGAGTACCAGTATCCGCTCGACCTGGACACTGGAGAGGGAGCAATGGAAGCGCTCGGGACTCGATTTGACAGCGTGAGAGTGGGGCGCTGGCCTGGCCGGCCACTATGGATCGATGGTGAGAATTCGGTCTACGTCTCCTCTCCTGTTGATGCACGCGTCTGGAGGGTCGATCTGGAGGTCAGTTGGCATCAGACCAGTGTCGCCGTCGGCGGAGTCCCTCGGCAGGTAGTGGTCGATAGCCCTTCTCAGACTCTGTTTGGGGTGAATCGTTGCGGCGTCTTTGAAGCGCGTCTCAAGTCCACCTTCCCTTGGCGAGACGTGCCCGCCCCTCCAAAACCTGCGGCTGGAGAAAAGCCCTCGTGATTTCTTCAGAAAGACCGGAGGTGCTGGTTACCCACGCTTACTACCTGAGTCGCGACTCCCGGCGGAGGGGCGCTCTCTATCCTCTTCCTCCGCTACAGCCCCTGCAGTTGGCTGCTTTTTTGACTCAGCAGGGTGCGGCCCATGTCAGCCAGTGGGATTCGACGTTTCGTGTGGACCCGTCGTCGTTCGACGTCGCAGTTTCCCGAATTCGTCCGCTGTCGATCTGGCTCTATACCCATCCGACCACACGTGACGATGCTCTTGCGATGCTCGAGTCCTCGCGTCGAAGCGGTGCCGCTGTCCTGGCCTGCGGTCCCGACTCGGACCTCCACCCGTCGCTCTACCTGGAGGGTGGCGCGGATGCAGTGATCCCCGCCTTGGGCATGGAGTCCGCAACCCTACGGACTTTGCTTGCTTTGCGGGCTGGCCACTACAGGACGGATCCCGAGACGCTCGCTCAGGTTCCGGGTATCGCCTACCTTGATCGTGATCTGAACTACTGCCGCAACGAGGGCAAGAGTCTACAAATTGAGCTCGAAGAGTTGCCCTGGCCGGAGAGGGAGCCTGTCCAGACCCGCATTCACCTCGAACGTTGGCTGGATCATCACAGCGTGCGGTCTCTCGCCCTGAGTTCGTCGCAAGGTTGTCCTCTGCCTTGTGGGTTTTGTTCGAATTCGGTTTTCTCGAGACCGTACCGGCGCCGCTCTCCTGGTGACGTCGTAGCGGAGATGGTCGAGTTGGTGACGTCTTTCGAGGCGGATCGGCTGGTCTTTACTGACGAGGTGTTCCTGTTCGACTCGCATTGGTTGACCGAATTCGCGCTAGACCTGATTGAGCGGGATCTTCACCTCTCCTTTGAGGGAAGCGCGCACCCGGGTTCTCTGGATGCGGGAGTGCTCGCGCTTCTGGTGGAGGCCGGTCTGGTACGGGTGGAGTTGGATGCCGCTTCTGGCTCAGATTCCCTGCTGCGCAACCTTGAGTGGGGCTATGCACCATCAGATATTTATCGCTCAGTGGCCGAGCTTCGCAAGGCGGGCATCGAGGTGGGATTGAGAGTACTGGTTGGCCTGCCTGGTGAGGGTCGGGCGGAGCTGGATGCGACCATGGAGATGGTGCAGATAGTCGAACCCGTGGGAGTCGAGGTGACTCGGGTTGATCCGGGCTCACCAGCCCTGTTCAGGAAGGACTGGCAGCGGGTCGTGGCCGGTCCCGTACTTGAGTCGGCAGTCAACTCCAGCACCCTTTCAGGTCCCATACTTGAGGCTGCTGTGGACTGGATGACCGCGGTGGGAGCACCGGGTAATCACGACCCCATCGATCAAGCAAAGAACTACCTCCAGCGCCTTCGAACGCCAGTGCTTCGGGCCCTGGTTCGGGCCCTTCCATCCTGGCCAGGCTCCTCGCCTCGAGTGTGGAAGCGGAGGCGACGTCTTCCCGGTCCTTCTCGCAAGAGTTGAGTCACGGCGAGACTTGGCTGAACCGGTTGGTGGTGGACTGTTAACATCTCGGGTTCGGGGGCCCCTATGTCTCGTCTGGGGCGGCGGGTGGTGGAGGAGAGATGGTAGACGACCAGACCGAGGTATCACGGCCCCGAGCGGACCTCGGGAGGACTGCCGGCATGCCCGTCGAGGGAGAGGTCTTCGCGGGTCGGTACCATGTGGAACGCCTCCTCGGTCGGGGTGGAATGGGGATGGTCTACCTCGCCGTTCAGTCGCCGCTCGATCGACCCGTAGCTCTGAAGGTGCTCCGTCCGCCGACAGATCCCCACATGGACCCGCAGTTCTATTCACGCTTCCTTCGAGAAGCGGAGGCTGCGGCCCGGTTGCAGCATCCGCACACCATCACTACCTACGACTTCGGTACGACGGACGAGGGAATCCCCTACATAGTGATGGAGTATCTAGAGGGTCGGGACCTGCGCCGCGCGCTCGCCAGTGAGTGGCCATTCTCTCTCGACCGCACCCTGCACATCGCCCAGCAGATCTGCAAGAGCCTTCAGGACGCACACGAGAAGGGAATGATCCATCGCGATCTGAAGCCGTCGAACGTGCTGTTAGTCAAGCGTGATGACGATGTGGATTTCGTGAAGGTCTTTGATTTCGGGCTCGTGAAGTTCCGCGATGAGGACCAGGACCTGACCCAGGCAGGGGTCTTTCTGGGCTCTCCCCGCTTCACCTTTCCCGAGGCACTGGATTCCGCTGCCAAGGTCGATCATCGCGCTGACATTTACTCGACGGGAGTCCTCATCTACACGATGGTCGCGGGCCAGCCTCCTTTCAGTGGCGAGCCGATGGCTGTGCTCTCGGCGCATCTCAACGAGATTCCCCGGCCAATGTGCGAGGTAGATTCATTCGCGCTGAGCTGTTCGGCGCTCGAGTCGGTGGTCGCCAGATGCCTGCGAAAGGACGCTTCCGACCGCTTTCAGAGCATGCGAGAACTCCATTCAGCGCTCAGGGCGGTAACAGTCTCACTCGACGATGACGAGTTGAGCCTCAAGCTGGATGTCAGCCACAGCCGCGCTCTCTGGGATGCGGAGTTCAAGGACGAGGACGAGGACGAGGACAGCAAGACGACTCACCGGGATCTGAGTGTCATCCCACTTCGTACAGGGAATCAGGGCCCGGGTGTGCGTGTGCTGGCGGTGGCCTCTCTGTTGGTCGTGCTCGGGGCGATTGCGATGGTGATGATGTTCGGAGGAGGTCGGCTGGCCCCGGACTCAGAGCCGGCGCCCCCGTTAGCCCCGTTAGAGGAGAGTGAAGAGGCTCGTGTGGAGCTCCGTGAAGTCGGGGTCTCCCTTCGTTCGGGAGAGGTTGGCCTAGCGGTCAGCTACATGGCAATCGATGGTCGCTGGAAGCAACTCGGAGTCATCGATGAGGAGCTGTTGCAGAGTTGGGATGGCACGCTGGAGTCACCGTGGTGGACAGCCGAGGTTGAGCTTGGACAGCAGGTCCTGTCGATATTGCTGGTGAGCCAGGGCCGCCCTGGTCGTCGCCTCGAGTTTCCCATCGGTGAGAGCGGGGTGCGCTTCGATCTTGCCGAGGACGACCCTCAACGATCAATCGGCCGAGAAGAGGACTCCGGTACAGGTAGAGCCGAGGCTTCGACCAGCGGCGAGGCCGCTCTTGGAGCCCGTTCAAAGAGGCGACCAGCAGGCGAGCCGAGCAAGCCGTCCCCTGCGAAGAAGGCTGAGCCGAAGAAGCCGAACCAGGGCGGCGGGATATCACCAGACTACAAGGACAATCCCTACTGAACGTGTCATCTTTGAACTCGAAGCATGATTCGAGCCGTCATGAACCCCCCATACCCAGCCAGACTAGTTGCCCTCCTGCTGGTTATCCTGCTCTCTCCCCTGCAGGCCTATGCAGGCGCACGCGACGATGCCTTGCGAGCGTTCAAGGTGGGCATGGCGCTCATCGAGGGCGGTGACTTTCTCAAGGGTGCTGACCAACTTGAGCGTGCTTTCGAGCTCAGTCCCCACCCGTCGGTTCTCTACAACATTGGCCTCGCGTACGCCGAGGCCTCCCAATTTGATCGAGCGGTCGCCGCTTTCGAGAGCTACCTCGAGAGTGACCCGATAGATCGGGAGAATGTTGAGCAACTTATCGTCCTGCTGGGGCAGCGAAGAGAGGAAGTGTCTCAGCAGGCTGCTCAGGTGATGGCAGAGCGGGTGGGGGTCGAAGGGCCCGACGAACTCGAGGAACTGCTCAATCGACTCGAGGCAGCCGTTCGGCGCCTTGATCATCCTGAAGAGAGGGTGGTTCCTCCCACCGAGGACATTCTCGATCCACAGGCGCTCGAGGCGAAAGACAAGGACATCTACGAGGCGGTGGTGGTCTCGGCGTCTCGCCAGGTGACGACTCCGGCAAATGCTCCTGCCGGCATCACATTGATCAGCGCGGACGATATTCGTCTCTCTGGCGCCACCAACCTGCCCGACCTGCTGCGCCGGGTTCCTGGAATGTCGATCCTGACCATGGGAAGTGGCAATGCGAACCTGGCGATCCGGGGCTTCAACCAGCGCATCAGCAATAAGGTTCTCACGCTGGTGGATGGTCGCTCGGTCTATCTCGATTTTCTGGGCGGCACCTTCTTTCGCACCCTGGACGTGGACCTTCGAGACATCGAGCGTATTGAGATCATTCGCGGGCCGGGCTCGACTCTCTACGGAGCCAGCGCTTTCGGTGGGGTGGTCAACATAATTACCCGGGCTCCTGGTGCTGAGAAGGGCGGCCTGGTCTACATGACAGGAGGGAGCGGTGGGGTGCTGCTCGGCAATGTGCAGTTCTCTGGCCGCCGTGGCATCTTCGGATATAGAGCCTCGGTGGGCTACGAACAGAGCAATCGCTACGAGCTCGAATTTGGCGATCGGGCCGACTACCTCCCCAACATCGAGGACGTGCAGTTGGCCAATCGGGGCGTGCGGGCGAGTGCGGGCATTCGACTCGTGCCCGAGGCGGATGTATCCATTGGTCTCTCAGGCGGGGTGAACAGCTTCTACGACAACTTCTTTGCTATTGGCCTGTTCCGGGACTTCTGGATGCGGGGGATCAGCAGCCACCTGCGGTTGGATCTTGGCATCCGAGGGCTCAAGGCGAGGGTGTTCTGGAACCACTTCCACGCGGATGCCGGTCCCAGCTGGCAGCAGGTCGGTGGGGTCGACTTCACCACCGCGACCAGCTCCAACGTGTTCGATGTCGAGGCTTCGTATTCGGCCTCTCTGGTGCTCGGCGTTCAGCACGACCTCAGCGTTGGTGCCGGATACCGCATAAAGACAATCGATTGGGGTTATCTGGACGGATACCACCTCGAGCATCACCTCAGTGGCTTCGTCGAGGACCGCATCACCTTCTTGCCGCAGTTGGTCGCCGTGTTGGGCTTTCGGTTCGATCAGCACCCTCTCGTTGGCTTTACTCCGTCACCCAGGGGTGCGCTGTTGGTGAAGCTAACTCCAGGGCAGGCTCTTCGATTCTCTGTGGGTACCGCCTTTAGGAATCCGACCTTCCTGGAGTCGTACCTGAACCTCACCATTCCGACCGGCGTAGTCAGCGGTGTCGGCGTCAACAGCAGAGGTTCGGTCAGCCTGCGGCCTGAGAACATCTTCTCGGTCGAGCTTGGCTACGTATATGAGGACAGTGACTTCGTGTCGTTCGAGGTTGCTGGCTACTACGAGCGAGTCGCCGACCTCATCGCTCTGGGTAGCATTGTTCCCGAGGCTGAGATCCAGCCACTGAGCGAGACAGTCTTCATCACCGGCAGTTCGACGTTCGAGAATGCCGACGGGTCTTTCCACGGTGGTGGTGCTGAGGTCGGCGTGCACGCATTCCCTGTGGATGGCCTCGATGTTCGAGCGAACTACTCCTTTAACTACATGGTCGATCAGAGCCTGGTCGATGCTGGGTTCGAGGATCCTCAAGATCGTCGCCACCCCATGCACATGGGGAACATTGGCGTCTCCTATCGGTCCCCTTTTGGTCTTGATGCGAACGTGGACGTCCACCTGGTCAGCGCGGTCTCAGTTCCCGAGAGAAGCTTCGATGCGAGCGGCAATGTCATTGTTGAGGGCTGCTCTGCCGATGCCTACGCCATGATCTCGGCCCGGCTCGGCTATCGCCTGTTCAAGGACCACCTTGAGCTGGGAGTGACAGCGTTCAACATTCCCGGTTGGCGTGAGGGCGGGCATCGCGAGCACTGCATGGCTACGAGAGTGGGCCCAAGGGTTCTGGGTTCCGCGCTGTACCGGTTTTGATGTCAGGAAATCTATGAAGGCTCAACCCATTCTTCTCGCTGCGGTCACTTTGCTACTCCTTCCTGCATGTGAGGTGCCGGTGGCAGGTAACACCTACACCCCTGAACCGGCGACCTATATATCCGGCACAGTCCGGCTGGATGATGGCAGCGATGAACCCGGCGGTCCGGCCATCTTGTTCCGCTTCGACTGTGCAGCGCCTCCTCCTCCCGCCGGTACGGGTTCTCCGTTGGACTTCGTGGTCGTTACCGAGGAGAGCTTCGAAGCAGGCTCTGCTCCCTTCACCTTCCCCCTGGTGCCCGCTACGAGTTGTCACATCATCGGGGGCTTTGTGGATCGCGACCGGGACTTTCATTACGCCTATTCCGTGACATCGCAGGCCAGTGCAGGCGATCTGGCTGTATCGGCACGTGTGGTGGAGATTGGCGAGGCGGCTGAGGGGGGTGAATGGATTGAGCCAGCTACGGGTCTGGTCTTACGGGCAGAGACGCTCATCCCGCTGGAGCGGCCTGCTTTTGAGCCGACCGGTCTGTTGAGTAGTGAGGCGGCCGCGCCGACGCTCTCTCTGGATCCCACTGGCCAGCCTTTGGCAGATGCTTTATTTCAGCTGCGCAGTCATGAGGTACGCAGCGACTTTGTTGATGTGACGGCGCCGGTCTTTACGGTGGTCTTTGCGCCCGATGGCGATGGCGACGGCCTTCCTGATGACCTCAATGGTGACACTCTCCCTGACATCCTCTGGCCTAAGCTGGTGATTCGCAGGCTTGATCCGAGCGATGCTACCAGCCAGACGTTCTCGGACCCGCCGGTTCATCTTGCCGCTGTGCTGCTTCCCCTTAATCCTCTCGATTCTGAAGACACGGAGTCAGACCTGCTCACGCAGGCGCTCGGTCTGGGGATACCGATGGATGGGGTGTCCATACTCCCAGCCACCCGCCTGACGGTCCTGGTGCCGGGGCTGGTGGTGACTTCCCTCGAGCCCCTTGAGATGGTGCCGCTCGGCGAGATCGCCTCATCGGGAGTCGAGGTGACCGGTCGCTACCAACTGCTCGTCATGAACAGTACCGGGCAGACCTGGTCACTTCCCAACGAGCTCAGCCTGTACGGTGATGGCAGCCAGGCGCTGCCGTTGCTTGTCGAGATTGATGCGCCGGGAGATGCCGCTCGCTAGTCCCGACGAGCTCTGGGGGCCTGTCAGGGCCGCTTTGTCAGGCGATAGACCTCGACATGGGAATTGCGCTCTGCGATGGGCAGGATTCCAACCGGTTGCCACTGGTACAGGTTTCTTACCATCTCCCACCAGTCCTGCATGACGCCTGAAACATCGTCACAGGTGTCATCGACGGCCCAGAGTACGCAGCCTTCCTGGGCGTCCCACAGTCGTCGCACCTCTGCGGGTTCACGAAGATTCTTCGGTGGATGGCAGGTCGCGCCTTCGTTGAGTGCCCAGGGATCGCAGACATAGGTCTCGCCGGAGTACAGGCCGCAGCGCTCCAGTTGAGGGGGCAGTGACCTGGTGTGATAGCCGCGCTCATCGAGGGGACTCGTGGGCCGTGCCGTACCGGGAAGAGAGGGAATGTGGGGGGTGTTGTCGCCGTAGCGCGCACCGAGATCGCGCAGGTCAGCGATCTCCGAGACGGCCCCTCCGCACAGGAGCACAGCCAGCAGCAAGGTGACGGCACGGGTGGGGCCGGTGCCTGGAGCTCGTTGCCTTGCGAGGTCGAGAATGGCCGCGCTTCCAGCAACGGCCAGTAGTAGGCCAGCAGTACTCGTTCCCAGCAGGTGCCGCTTGCCGAACGCGTTGAATAGGATGTCGGGAAAGAGACCGAAGAAGACGATCACAGCGCAGGCGAGAATGGTGCGGCGCAGCCGCTCATCAGCGACCAGGTTGGCGCGAGTACACAGACCCAGACCGGCGAGGATCAAGAGGCCAAATCCCGGCGTGGTCAGCGGCCGAAACACCGAGATCACCGAGAGGTGCGTGGGTAGAAAGGCCAGGCCCCAGTGGTAGTCCTCGCGGTTGCTGGCGAATTCGATGTTCGCGATCGTCGGGATGCCGAGCAGAATGCTGCCGAGGACGAGTCCTGGAAGCCATACCTTCACGCTCTTCAGCACTCCCGGGGGTCCCAGAAGCAGAGGAATTGCTGCCGTCGCAGCTACCGAGCCGAGGTTGTCGGCCCGCAGAGAGACGGCGAAGCTGGCACATAGTAGCCATGCGGACATGGTCAGCAGAGACGGGAGCCGGGAGGCCAGCACAGCGAGGAGCAGAGTCAGACAGAAGGCCACGTGGGGCGGAGCGATCTGAAAGGCGTTGATGCGCCAGTAGCTGAGGTCGGGGTGAAGGACCAGGAGCACGCCCAGCGCATAGCCCACCCAGGCTCGCCTGGTCAGCAGTTGTGCGGCTACTCCAGCTAGCGCCGCTCCCCATACACCCAGCAGTAGGGCCGTGCTTACGAACACGGTCATCGACTCGCCCAGTAGCTGCCCTGCTCCCTGGTAGATGAGACGTAGCAGTACCTGGGTCTCGAGAGGGTTCCAGCCCTCAGGCGGTGAGTTGCCCTGGAGCGCGAAGTAGTACGCCTCTTCGTGGGGACGGAAGGCGTGGTTGCCTATGGCATCGAAGGTACACAGCGAGACTGCTACCGCTGCCAGGGTCAGACCCAGGTAGACGAGCAGGTCGCGGGTGCGCAACTCCGTGCGCAGCATCTGAGCGATCTCAGTGCTCCGAAAGACGGCGAGGGTCAGAGCCGCGGCAAGAGCGACGTGCAGGATGGCGAAGAGGCTCACTCTGCGCAGGATACCCTCCTGAGGTGAGATGGCGCCTGGTTCGGAGTGGTGCCGCTGGATGGGATAGCGGATAATCAAGGCAATGACTGACGTAGTTGAAGAACGGGATCAGGGAGTTCCATCCGGTTGGCGCCAGCTGCTGACCTTTGGACTCCACAGCCTGCTGTGGTTGATCGTCCTGGTTTTTGCTATGGCGGCAATTGTTGGAGCCGGTGACGGTGGCGATGCCGCTCCCAGTGTCGCGCTGACTCTGGGCATCAGCGCTGCTGCGACGCTTGGATTTTTCGTGCTCGCCTCTCGGCTCGCTGGTCGAGGTTCGCTGGTTCGCCGCCAGGTGTTTGCCTGGAAGGCCAGGCCTCTACCCCTCGTGCTCTCGGCTGTTCTGGCCGGCTTCAGCATCGAAATCTTTGCCGGCTGGTGGGCGGAGCTTCTCGCGGGGTTATCTGAGATCTTTTCGACGAAGGCTCTCGAGGAAATGGCGACTCTGCTGGTCGAAGGCTCGTCCGGGGACCGTGCGATCGGAGTCGTCCTGGTTCTTCTGGTTGCACCGTTCGCCGAAGAGCTCATCTTTCGCGGCTTTGTCTGGGACAGCTTTGAGAGAGAACTGGGAAGCAGGGCGGCCTGGTTACTGAGCTCGTTGTTGTTTGCGCTCTATCATGTCGATCCACTGCACGTGGTCA
>CAZEIY010000026.1:12682-20354 GCA_964512375.1 uncultured Rickettsiales bacterium
TTACCGCTCAGCTTGTTGCTGGGTGCCCTGAGATTGCGGACCGACTCGATTGTCCCAGCGATTGCGGCTCACTTTGGCAACAATCTTCTCGCCGTCTGGTTCTTGTGGAAATTCGGCGTTGATGAGGCAATGGCCGTGCCACTGAACGTCGCGCTCGTCTGTCTGATTGTTTCTCTGGTGATTCTTGTGGGCGGTTGTTCTTTCCAATCCCGACCCGGAAATGCTAGGGAGTGAGGCGCTGTTATGTTGAATACGATCGCTTGCTGGAACGGGTTGGAATCCGGGGCGCAGTCGGATTGAGTTGACTGCAAGGGAGGACTTTCACGGTGCTGTACGACAAGCCGGGTCGGTCGGGATGGTCTCTCGAACCGGACGCGGGGATCAGCGACGAGCCATATCATCCGGCCATTGTCGGAGGGCGGTATCGAGTCACCGGAGTTCTGTCTCGCAGACAGAGCACTGATGTGGTGAATGCCGTCGATGTGCGCGAAGATCGTCAGGTGGTGGCTAAGCGGGTGCGCTTCCCCGATCGCTCCACTGGTCACCGACTGCGTAAGGCCCAGCAGGTGCTTACCGGTCTCCGGGTCCCTGAGGTTGCCTCGGTTCGCGACCTTCTCGAAGGTCGTCAGGAGAGTTGGCTGATCTGGGATCGCCTCTCTGGATTGAACCTGCACGACTATCGGCAGACGCTTCCACTTTCAAATAGCCTTGGCTTCGAGGCACGCTGGCAGCATGTCAGCCCACTCTTTGAGTCGGTCCTGCACGCACTCGAGCAGCTTCACCGCTCCGAGCTACCGCATCTGGACGTCAAGCCGTCCAATGTCCTCGTTGGTGTCGATGGGCGCGCTGTTCTCGTGGATCTGGGGGTTGCTGAAGATCTTGCTGGAGGGGACGACGACGACGGAAGAGGTGAGGT
This sequence comes from uncultured Rickettsiales bacterium, assembly GCA_964512375.1. Classification (GTDB taxonomy): domain Bacteria; phylum Myxococcota_A; class UBA796; order UBA9615; family UBA9615; genus UBA6601. The sequence goes on from CAZEIY010000026.1 coordinate 13,599, forward strand.
GTACCGGTCCGATTTGGGGTTTGTGTCGCCCGAGCAGGTCAGCGGCTCACAAGGCGAGCTCGCCTCGGACCAGTGGGCCCTCGGTGCCCTCTTGTACTTCCTCCTCAGTGGTTCTGCTCCGGTGCCGGTGAACTACGTTGCCCACCTGGAGACTGCCTACGGACGTGGTCAGGCCAAGCCTCTCAGGCAGCACATCCCTGACGTACCTGAAGAGTTCGAGAGCATCCTTGTTCGGATGCTCGCCTGGAACCCTCTCGAGCGCCTCGAAAGCCTCTCAGCAGTACGCAGCGCCTTCGAGCAACATGCTCTCAGGCGCGGGTCAGTGTCTGAGCAGTTGTGGTCGACACCGTCGGCACCGATGGTGGGACGTGGCCCATTCATTACGTTCTTCGAGAAGAGGCTGCGCGAGCTTGTAGGGGGAACGAGCTCGGTGGTGCAGGTGATAGCTGACCCCGGTATTGGAAAGACCCGCCTGTTGGCTGCCTGGGAAGAAGCGGCACGAGAGGTTCCCGGAGTCACGCTGTACTCGTCGAGTTGCCTGCCTGGGCAGCCTCGCGCTGTGCTCGACGGATGGTTCCAGCCACCGAAGTGTGAGATTGGTAAGCCGCCACCAGAGGATCTGGTCGAGCAGGCAATTACCGGTCTCGACGGGCCCACCGTGTTGCTGTTCGATGCCCTCGAAGAGGTGGACAGTATCTCCTGGGCTCGCATTCACCGTGCCGCAGCCCAGGCTTTGAGCAGTGATTGCACGACACCGCTGTTGGTGGTGCTCGCGGGTCGAAACCTTCCCGCGTTGTCGCCGAGGGTCGACACGGATAACTCACACTTCTTCAACGTCGCGCTCCCTCCCCTGAGCGCGCGTGATGTTGCCGAGTTGATTCGGCCAGAGGGCAGTGGAGATGACGATATTGCGGTGCGAGATAGCGCTGCAGAGATGCTCTGCGAAGAGGCTCGAGGTATCCCGGGCCTACTGATGGCGACGTTTCTCAACGAGCAGCGCGAGGGGCGAATGGACCGTGACGGGCGACGTTGGGTAGCTCGGGTCGGCCAGAGTATCGACGAGCAGATGACGCGTCCCCGACCCACGCAGCTCGACCACATCCTCTCCCAGCTCGCCAGCCTCGGCACGGATCTCGAGTTGGACATTGCCTTGCGCTGCCTTCCGCAGACCATGGACGAGGTGCTCGATGCCCTCGACTGGGCTGCTCAGAAGGATCTGGTGTCGTATCGAGTGGTGGGTGACCGCTGGTTCCTCACCATTTGCACCAGAGCTCGCAGCCTCACCCCCGAGCAGTCCGACGGGCTGATGGGGCTGAATCGACGGGTTGCCAACTGCCTGGAGACTCTGGGTGAGCAAGGAGGCTTGAGCGCGGAGCGCACAGCTCTTCACTGGCGGGCTGCTTCAGAGGTGCGATTCGCGGGTCAGGCTTACTTGCGAGCCGCTCGCGCTAATCTGCGAATTGGTAGCAGCAGCGAGGCGAGGCGCCTGGCCCAAATAGGTCGCAATCTCCTGCCCGGAAGCTGAGGTCTTGACCGCTCGCGCCCGGCGGAGTTGCTGGACGCTCTGGACTCTTGCTCTGGCGGCATTGCTTCCCTGCTCTTCGTTCGCGCAGGAGTGGCTGCGCTACGATCCCGCCCTCGAGAGAGACAAGCCGCTCTCCAACGCTCTCCATGGCATCCCAGACTACCTGGAACTGCCCACTCGGCTTGCCGCTGACTCGGTGCCCCTGCATGCATCTGAACTAGCTTCTGTTCTTGGTTATTCCTGGAGTGATGGAGACCGCGATCTGGCAGTTGGAGTCTTTGAGGAGCCACTTCCTGAAGAGATGTTCCGTAAGGAGCTTTCATCTAGCCTGGGTATTCGCCCGCTGCTCTCTGGCCTCGAAGACCGAGAACTTCACTTTGCTGTTCTCGACGAGCACTACGGTGAGATCGCCCTTGAGCAGATCGTCCTCTTTGAGGATCCTCTTGTCGGTCGCTTTGCGGCGCGAGTCCTTCTTCCCTGGGCAGAGGAGCGGAGTCCGATGATTCTGGCCCTGCCCGGACATGATCGGGACGTCTACGAGTTCTGCGTGGAGTTTTCCTGCGCCGACTATCTACGAGCTGGATACGGGCTGGCCATCCTCCAACTGAGGGCAGATGAGAGCGCCGCTCTCGAGCATCGCACCGCCGCCGCATTGCTCGCCGAGGGCTTTAACCTTGCTGGCTTGCACGTGTATGAGGCGATGCAGTTGACACGGTTCCTGCTGACCCTGGAGCAGGTAGATCAGGACAAGTTGGTGCTTCTGGGGCACTCGGGAGGCTCTGTGCTCGCCGGACTCCTGGCCTTTCTGGACGATGGCTTCAAGGTGCTGGTCAGCGACACGACGGCGGTCTTCACTGAGGACATGAGCGGCGGCTTGCTCTGCTCTACGAGCGCGGAACTGTATCCTCATCATCCTCAGTTGGCTCTGTTTGAGCTGCTGGCGGCGGCGAGGCTCTACGAGTACGGCTATCCCGAGGGGAACGCTGAAGTGCTCGAATTTATCAATGACGCGCTCGCGCACTTACCGGGCGGGTAGCCTCGCGACGACCATTCCCCGGCCACCGAGCGGGGTTGAGACATGGTTCTCGGCTCGGAAGAGCAGCGTCAGCAGGTCACTGACCGATCGGCGGAGTGGGCTTTGCTCAAGAGACGAGGACAGCTCCTGCGGCGAGCGGGTGCCCAGGAGGCGGTAGTAGCTGTTGTAGAGAGGGAATCCCAGCGCCAGGTCTGACTCGACCAGGAGGCCACGGTCCCTGCACATCTGGGCTAGCTGCCCACGCTCGTAGCGGCGCTTGTGACCAACAGCCTCGTCGACCCTGGTCCAGAGTTTCTGCCGAAGCGGCACGGTGAGAAAGAGTAGGCCTCCAGGCTGCAGAAGATGTACGAGGTGGTCGAGCAGCACATCGTGGTCATCGACGTGTTCGAGAACTTCAGAGCAGACAACGCTCGAGTAGCTCTTCAGGGGAGCGGCACCCAGCGGTGCGCTCGCGCTGGCGCTGAAGACCTCACTGATCTCTTGGAACGAGCGGAGGATCTGAAGGGACTCTGGCCCCTGTTCTATGGCGTCCAGCTGGGATGAGGGGTTGTCTTTGCGGATGGAGCGAAGCAGGTGTCCCCTGCCGGCACCGACGTCGATCAGGCGCGGCCCAGCGCCATAGCGTCGTAGCTGGCGAAGGAGCAGTGCGTAACGGGACCGAAAGCCGGGTCCATGGGAGGCTGCCTCGTTCCAGGCAGCCTCCCAGAGGGAGTCGTAGTCGTTATTCACTCAGCGTTGAACGATCAGGCGCGGCGCCGACGGAGCGAAGCGACGGCACCCACGAGCAGCGCGAAGAGCAGGGACGCCCCGCTGTCGGAGCTGCCTGACGAGATGCTCGCCTCGCAGCTGCAGCCGGCGCACTCCTCGTCGTCCTTGTCGAGTCGCTCATCGCAGTCGTTGTCGATGTCGTCGTCGCAGATCTCGGCGGTTCCCGGGAAGACGTCGGGGTTGCTGTCATCACAGTCACTGCCTTCCACAGAAAGGTCGAGGAAGCCGTCACCGTCCGCGTCTTGCAGATCGCCCGAGTCGCAGTCGTTGTCGATGCCGTCATAGGGCACCTCGGCGGCGTCAGGGTTGATGTCAGCGTTGGTGTCGTCACAGTCATCACCGCCGCAGGTGGCATCGATGAAGGTGTCGCCATCAACGTCCACCTCGTCCACGATGGTGTCGCAGTCGTTGTCTACGAGATCGCAGACTTCCTCTGCGTCGGGGTAGGTGCTGGCGCGAGTGTCATCGCAGTCATCACCACCACAGGCTTCGTTGCGGAAGCCGTCTTCGTCGAGGTCGGTGGTGAAGCCTTCGTCGGTCTCTCCGTTGCAGTCGTTATCTACAGCGTCGCAGACCTCGTCGGCATCGGGATTGACGTCAGCGCTTGTGTCATCGCAGTCGGCGTCGTCACCGCACAGCAGGAAGCCGTCACCATCGGCATCGGTACCGTCCGTCTCGACAGTGCCGTCACAGTCGTCGTCGATACCGTTACAGATCTCGGTGGCAGCTGAATTGACCGCTTCGTTGCTGTCGTCGCAGTCATCTCCACCACAGGCTGCATCGACATAGGTGTCACCGTCGAGATCGACGTCGTCGGCCGTGCCGTTGCAGTCGTTATCTCCTGAGTCGCAGAGTTCATCGGCGCCGGGGTAGGTGGTTGCCGCCGAGTCATCACAGTCACCGCAGGTATCAGTCCATCCGTCACCATCAGCGTCGACACCGGCGGTCAGGCAGAGGTCCATGTTGGTGTTGGCGAGATCGTTGGGCGAGCCCAGGTGGCTGAACTGCTCATACAGGCCGTCTTCGGTGCCGGAGCCGATTCCGTAGGCGCCATCGAGGACCTCGTAGTCTGTGAAGTCCACAGCGTCCACAGCGGTGCCGCCGCAGGCGAAGCCGACCAGTCCATCAGATACCGTAAGGCTTCCGTAGGTCAGGGAGGCGGTGCCATCGGCGTGTAGCGTCAGCGTAAAGCTGTTCGCCGTGCCTGCGATTCCGAACTGGGGAATCGCCGTGAAGGTGACCTCGAGGCTGTCGGAGTCGGTCTCTACGACCTCGATGCTTCCGTTAAGAGCTGGGTTGAGGTCGGTCCAGAGCGCTGCGATCTGCGGCGCTTCAGCAATGAGCGTGCTGACCGACTCGGTAGAGGTGCGGTCGTCCGCGGCAAAGGTGATGCGACCATTGTCCTGCACCCACAGGCTGTCCCAATCGGTTCCACAGAATGGGAACGAGAAGGAGCAGATGCCGACCAGCAGTGACGAATCATCATCCAGGTCGTAGGCACCATCAGCGAGCTCGTCGACGGTGGAGTCGCAGTCGTTGTCGAGCTCGTCATCGCAGATCTCGGGAGCACCGGGGTAGCTGAGCGCATCGTCGTCATCGCAGTCGACGGTGCAGAGAGCCCCGTCGAGGTCAAAATCGTGGATGTCGTCGGTCGCCGGATCGCAGTCATTGTCGATGCCGTCGTCGCAGACCTCGGTGCGGTCGGGAGATTGGCTGGCACCGGGGACCCCGAAGTTGGGATCGGTCGGGTTGGTCGGTCCCGCCACCTCGTCATTGCAGTCGACATCACAGGTGCTGAGGTCGTCATCGGCGTCGTTGTCCAGGCCGTCGTCCGTATCGATTTCGGTGTCGCAGTCGTTGTCGATGCCGTCGCACGGAATTTCGGTGGCAACAGGATTGACGGCGGCGTTGCTGTCGTCGCAGTCGACGTCGCAGTTATAGCTGTCACTGTCACCATCGCCGATGTCGAGGTTGGCCGGATCGACCGTGTCGCAGTCCTCATCGAGACCCGTGCACAGCACCTCTGGGGCACCGGGGAAGATGTTGGGGTTGCTGTCATCGCAGTCGCTCAGGCAGTCAACGGAGTCGCCGTCCTGATCGCCGGTATCAAAGGTCGTCGCATCGCAGTCGTTGTCGATCGTGTCGTTGCACCACTCGAAGAAGCCGGGCGCGCGGGTGCCGTCGTCGTCGTCGCAGTCATCCGCGCAGTTGGAGCCGTCACCATCGGTGTCCCAGAGGTCGCCGGTCGCTGCATTGCAGTCATTGTCGATGCTGTCACCGCAGACTTCGGTGGCGGCGGCATTGACGGCTGCGCCGGTGGCGGCATCGTCATCGCAGTCCGTACCACCGCAAGCCTCGGGGTACTCGCCATCGCTGTCGTCGTCGGTGACAAGGTCAGCACCATCACAGTCGTTGTCGATGCCATCGCCACAGACCTCGGTGGCTCCGGGGTTGATTGTGGCGTCGGCAGCGCCCGAAGAGTCAGTACAGTCACCGCAAGAGTCCACGTAGCCATCGGTGTCGTCATCGCCGCCGGGCACCGGCGCGGTGATCGAGAAGTCGTCGATGTAGGTACCAGCGTAGCCGCTAACGCTGCCGTCACTCTCGTGCGAGAAGCGAATGGTGACAGTCTGGCCGGCGTAGGCACTGAGGTCGATGGTGACGTTGGTCCACGAGGAAGCCTCAGCGAGACCACTTGAGCAACTGTCGCCATCATCGAGGAGCGCGAAGCCGCTTCCATCATCAATCTGGAGCTTGGTGAAGTTGTATTGGCAAGGGCTGGAGCCGTAAGACTCGTTGTCCTGCCAGTACCAGAAGCTCAACTCGGCACCCGTAGCAGGCAGCTGATAGGACGGAGTCGTCAGGTAGGCGTTGTTGGAACTAACGCCATAGTTGCCGTCGAGCACAGTGGCCCAGACATTGGCACCCGAGTTCGCTGCGCCAGGACCAGAGGTTGGTGCACCGTGCTCCCAGAGCGCTGTATCGCCGCTATCGGCCGCACTCAAGAATCCGCCATCGGTGGTGTCGAAATCCTCTGTGATGGTCCCGGGGACTAGCGTGGTGTGATCTAAGAGATCGGAGTCTTGATTGTCAGCGATGCCATCGCAGTCGGTGTCGACAGGAGTCACACCGGTAGCGGCGCCGGTCGTCGAGTCAAAGGCCTCGCACACTTCCGTCGCACCGGGGTTGATGGTCACGTCTGCGTCGTTGCAGTCGGAGCCGTCGCATGAGTTGTAGGTGTCGCCATCACCATCGATAAAGTCGGTGGTGCCGTCGCAGTCGTTGTCGGTCGCGTCGTTGCAGACCTCGGTCGCGCTGGTGTTGACGGTCGCGTCGTCGTCGTTGCAGTCGGTGCCTCCGCTCTCGCCGTCGGCGTCGGTGTCGGTGACCAGGTCAGCACCATCGCAGTCCTGGTCTTCGCCGTCAC
>CAZEIY010000027.1:0-3282 GCA_964512375.1 uncultured Rickettsiales bacterium
GCTTAGCCTGGATGCCTACGAGGAGGACCGTGGGATCGATGTCTTTGTGTGGCCGGAGGGGGCGATTCGGCGGAGTCCGGCCTCGCGTCGTAACCGGCGGGTTCGTCAACTTATCGAGGTGACCGGTGCGGAGCTTTGGACTGGCGGAGGACTGGTGCGGCGCAACACGGCGGGCGAGCGGTCCAGCTACAACTCGGCCTTCCGGGTCTGGCCGCAAGGTGAGCACCACGCAATGGAGGTCGACCCCTCCTACGATAAGAACATACTTCTGCCCTTCGGCGAGTTCATGCCGCTCGAGGACCAGTTCGAGATCCTCAAGAAGATTCAAGGGGTAGGCGACTTCGAGTCGGGTGATGGCCTCACCGTGTTCGCGAGTCCGTCGGCCGAATTTGTCTTTCTTGTCTGCTACGAGGCCATCCGCCATCGCTACGTGCGCGGCGGCATCGTGCGCGGCGCTCAGTTGCTGGTGAATATCACCTACGACGCCTGGTTCGGCGACACCGCCTGCCCACACCAGCACCTCATGTTGTCTGTGCTTCAATCAGCGCAATATGGAGTGCCCATGGTGCGTGCTGCCACCACCGGAATCAGCGCTGTCGCTGATGCTCGTGGCCGCATCGTCGCTGAGACGGAGCTCTTCACGCGTGAGGTCCTTGTGCAGGACGTTGCCAAGGTGCGGGTGCCGACTCCCTACCTCTATCTGGGTGACTGGTTCGCTCAGCTTGCCGCACTGATCTCGTTTACGTTGCTGGTCCTCGGCTGGCGTGGACGCGCTGTCAGTGGACGAACGGGCTGGTTCGCCTGGGTTGGAGTGGCGCTCTACGCAGCATTCTCGCCGGTGATGTGGCCTGCAAACCCCTACACACCGCTGGCAGATTGGTTGATGTGGGGCCTCCTGGTCTCGGCGCTCGTGCTCATCGGGCTGAACTGGCGGAAGGCCGCGCGCAGCGAGGCGGAGAGCGTGGGGGAGCTGCCGTGAAGGGACTCGTCCGACTGAGCGCCTACCTTCCTGTCCGGCTGGATGGCCAGCAGGGTCTCTGCCTGGCGTTGGGCCCACGCGCCTTGCTGGTGGACTGTGATGAGAGGCTTGAGGTCGGCTCAGAGTTGGGCATACGTCTCTTCTTGAGTCCAGGCTCGCGGGCCGCTGGACGGGCTGAGGTGGTTGCTGAGCTGAGTGGTGCGAGCGAGGGAATGAGTCGCTGGAGTCTGCAGGTCGTTGGCTGGGACGGGGACAGTGAGCGCACTCTGCAAGGCCACTTGAGTTCGCGGCGCAAGGACAGTCACCTGGAAGTCATCGCTGAGGAGGATGTGGAGTCAGGACTGCTGCAGCGGGCGTGGGAGCGCTGGACTCTGCCGCACCTGGCAATGCCAGAGGGCCGCCCCGAGGACATGGACCTTCGTACCCGACTGCTCGGTAAGGAACTTAGCGCGCCCTTGATGATTGCGGGGATGACTGGGGGCTCGCCGCGAGCGGGCGAGATCAACCGGCGCCTGGCAGCGACGGCTCAGGAGTTGGGCCTCGCTATGGGGCTGGGATCTCAGCGGGTTCTCCTCGAGCAGGATGGGCTCGAGCCAACCTTTCAGGTGCGCGACCTGGCCCCGGACATTTTTCTGCTCGCCAACGTCGGCGCAATTCAACTGAGCCTCGGTGTGGGTGTTGATGACTGCCGGCGTCTGGTTGATCTGGTCGGTGCTGATGCGCTCGCCCTGCACCTCAATCCTATCCAGGAGATGGTTCAACCTGAGGGAGATCGTGACTGGCGGGACCTGCAGCCACGTATCGAGGAACTGATAGCCACTATTGGCGTGCCGGTAGTGGTCAAGGAAGTGGGCTTTGGGATCTCGGCTGAGATGGCACGGATTTGTCGAGACATGGGAGCGGCCGCAATCGATGTGGGCGTTGGTGGTGGCACGTCGTGGGCGCGAATTGAGGGGCTTCGCGCTCAGGACCCCGAGCGTCAGGCTATGGGTGAGACCTTTCGCCGCTGGGGCATTGCGACAGGTGATGCCGTTGTCGAGTGTCGCGCAGCGTTGGGACCGGAGTATCCGATCATCGCGACCGGAGGAGTCCGCAACGGCGTCGACATCGCCAGGGCCCTGGCCCTGGGGGCAGATCTTGCTGGCATGGCGTTGCCGTTCTTCAGAGCGGTCGATCAGAGTGAAGACGGCGCGACCGCACTGGGACGACGAATCCTTGAGGAACTGCGTATTGCAATGCTATGCAGCGGTGCCCGCGGCCTCTCAGGTATGCGTGGCTTACAGCTTCGGATGTCCAGGTGACTGAAAAGAAAACGGAAACAACGACGAGCCGGCTTCCCGGCTTTTATCGTCTTGACCTGGAGCAGCGGCGCACCCTCATCCGTGAGGCTGCTGGTCTGGAGCTGGGCGATGCTGGACTGGTCGCAGTCGATGGGCAGCTCGACATCGGGCTCCTCGACGGATTTGCCGAGAATGTCATCGGTGCTTTTGGCCTACCGTTGGGAATAGCGGTGAACTTTGTAGTCGATGGTCGTGACGTGCTCGTGCCGATGGCGGTCGAAGAGAGCTCTGTAGTTGCGGCAGCTTCGAACATGGCCCGTCTGGCTCGAGAGACGGGTGGCTTCACCACGGAGGTGCTCGAAGACCTGGTGATTGGTCAGGTCCAGATCCTCGATGTGTCTGATGGAGCAGCAGCAGCGCAAGCGGTTCAAGAACATCGCGACGAGATCATCGCTGCCGCCAACGCTCTGGATCCTGCCCTGGTTGGAGCGGGAGGCGGCTGCCGCGATGTCGAGTGCCGACTCTTCGGTCCAGAGGAGACGGGCGCCGGCACCGCGCTCATCGTGCACCTGCTGGTCGATCCCGTAGATGCCATGGGCGCAAACGTGGTCAACACAATGTGCGAGCGATTAGCACCTCAGATAGCGCAATGGGCGGGTGGTCGGGCAGGCCTTTGCATCCTCTCGAACCTGGCAGCGCGGCGCCGCTTTGTTGCTCGTTGCACTGTTCGCGCGCCCGATCTGGCGGTGGGTGATCTGGAGGGTGCCGAAGTGGCGCGCCGCATTGTTGAGGCGGCCCGTTTCGCTGTGTACGACCCGTACCGCGCCGCGACTCACAACAAGGGCATCATGAATGGCATCGACCCCATCGTCGTGGCCACGGGGAACGACTGGCGGGCTGTAGAGGCGGGCGCCCATTCCTGGGCAGCGCGGGATGGGCAGTACCGCAGCCTCTCGAGTTGGAAACTCCTTGAGGATGGCGATCTGGCGGGAGAACTCGAGTTGCCCTTGCAGGTGGGCACGA
>CAZEIY010000027.1:3297-20346 GCA_964512375.1 uncultured Rickettsiales bacterium
CTGCACCCGGTCGCTAGATTCTCTCTCGCCCTGATGGGAGTCCGTCGTGCGCAGGACTTGGCCCGAATAATTACCGCAGTGGGTCTCGCACAGAATCTTGGCGCGCTCCGTGCTCTGGCCACCGAGGGAATCCAGAAGGGGCATATGCGTCTTCATCAGCGCAACCTCGAGCTCAGCAGTGAGATTGACGCAGCGGAGGGGCAATGAGCGCTCAGGCGTTGCGGGTTGATGGGGTTGGGGCGCCCAGTCTGGCGCGCTACTCGGCGCCAGGAAAGTTAATGCTCCTGGGTGAGTACGCGGTGCTCGAGGGGCATCCAGCGCTCGCCATGTGCCTGGACCGTCGCATCTGCTGTGAGGCCGAGTTGATCCCGGGCTCTCGGCGCCTGCGGGTAGAGTCCGAGATGGTCTTTTCCGATCCCATCGAGTTGAGCATGGACAGCCTCTCGTCCGAGACCTCCCCCCTTCCTGAGCTGCGTCTCCTGTGGCCTGTGCTGCGTGCTCGCGCGCCCAGGCAGGGCGGTCTCTCGTTGCGCTTCGACGCAAGCTTCCCGCCAACCTGGGGGCTGGGTTCGTCCTCGGCCTCCACCCTCGCGGCAGCTGGCGCCCTGCGCGCGCTTCAGGGTGAAGCTACCGAGGGGGTGGCCGTCTTTAACGAGGTGCGTTCTGCCCAGAGGGCCCTCCAGGGTGCTGCTTCTGGCTACGATGTCGCTACTCAGTTGCTGGGCGGATATGTCGTCTTTGCGGATGCTGATGTGCCGATGATGGAGCAGGTTGTGCCCCCCCCGTCGGCTCAACTCAACTGGGTCGTGGCATGGACAGGTCGCAAGGCTGACACCGGTGACATGATCCGCAATGTGCTGAGTCGGTTTGAGGTTGGACACTCGCTCTATGCAGATATTGGTGCCCTTGCGCAGCGTGGTATCCGCAACCTGCGTGCAGGTGATGTCGAGGCGTTGGGCCATGACCTCTCTGAAGGGCAGATGCTCCTGGACGGTCTGGGTGCCGTCCCGACTGAGCTCGCTGGTCTCGTAAAGCGTCTGCAGCAGAACCCGGCCGTACTTGGAGCGCGACTCAGTGGAGCAGGTGGTGGAGACTGCATCCTGGTTCTGGCTTCTGATGCCGATGAGGCTGCTCGGGCGTGTGCGGAGCAGGGTCTCGAAGTCCTGTCACTCGCACTGGCGCGAGAGGGTCTGCTCGAGGAGGAACTGCGATGAGTGCGAGAAAGCGTGCGAGCGCGACAGCCTGCTCGAATATTGCGTTCATCAAGTACTGGGGAAAGCGGGATTTCGACTGGAATGTGCCGCTGAACGACTCGATCTCGATGAACCTCTCGGCGGCCGTCACGACGACTACCGTGGAGTGGGACCCGGAGCTGGCGCAGGATGAGATCTACCTTGAAGGAGAGCGGGTTCTCGACGAGCGCGGTCTCCGCATCTCACGCTACCTCGATAGGATACGCAACGACTGGTACCGCATGGGAGCACGGGTTGCTTCGGTGAATTCCTTTCCTGCGGGTACCGGCATCGCGTCCTCTGCATCGGGCTTTGCTGCTCTTGCGAGCGCCGCGATCGCTGCCTTTCAGGAAGACAAGCCGGACGAGATCGAGATGACCCGATGGGCGCGTCGAGGGAGCGGGTCTGCCTGTCGGTCCATTCAGTCGGGCTTTGTCGAGTGGACGGCAGGGAGTAATGACGAGGGGTCGGTTTCCCAGCAGTTCTGCCCGCCGGAACATTGGGATCTGACCGACCTGGTTGTACTGGTCTCTCGCAGCCCCAAGTTGATCTCGAGTTCACAGGGGCACCGCATTGCCGTGGCTCATCCGTTCATGGAGGAGCGACAGAAAGTGCTTCCCTCGCGTATCCTCGCGCTCAAGGGTGCCCTTGCGAAGCGAGACTTTCAGACCTTCGGAGAGATCGTGGAGCACGAGGCTATGGAGGTGCAGGCCATCATGATGAGCGGTCAGCCTTCAGCCTTCTACATGCAGCCTGGAACGGTTGCGCTCATTCATGCGGTGCGCAGCTGGCGGGAAGAAGGCGGACTGCCGGTGTATTTCACCCTCGATGCTGGACCCAATATGCACGTGCTTTGTGAGAGCCGGTACGCTCCCGAAGTGCGGCGTTGCATTGAGAAGCTGGTGCCGCGCGCCGAAATCCTTGAGAATCGTGCAGGACCTGGGACAACAGTTCACGATGAACATCTCTTCTGAACATCCGGATACCGCTCCTGGCCATCGCCCTGTTGTTGCGACGGCCTGTGGGAAGGTGATCCTGCTGGGAGAGCACGCGGTCGTCTATGGTGAACCAGCGTTGGCGGTGCCGTTGTACAGTCATCGCCTCTCTGTTGTGCTCGCCGAGCAAGGAGCCGGCTGGGGTCCCATGGATCTCGCAGCTGCACAGATCAGTAGCCAGATGGGGCTTTCGATTGATGCGGTTGATCCGTCCCTTGGGTCTGGCGGCGCGACTCAGAGCCTGCCGTCGGTGCGCGGGCAGCAGGTACGCCCCATCGAGATCACCCTCGACGACCAGGCCCCTTCTGGTTCGAGTGCAGATGTCTACAGGGCGCTTGGAACGGCAGCGCAGGCTCTGGGACTGCAGCTACCCCTTCCTCTTCGGGTGGCGGTGCGCGGTGGAGGGCTTCGTTCGGGAATGGGCACTTCGGCCGCTCTGGGCACCGCCCTGGGGCGGGCATTGCTGTCCTGGTATGGCCACCAACCCGAACCTGATCGAGTCTTCGTTGCTGCCGCTGCCGTCGAGCAAATGTTTCATGGTGCGCCATCGGGCATCGATCACACGGTCTCTACCTACGAGCAGCCTGTCTGGTTCGAGAAGGGCATGCAGCCGACCTCCCTGCGCGAGCTGCCACCTCTGTCGCTGGTCGTCCGCCCAGGGTCCAGCGGCGAGGGAACCCGTGAGATTGTTGAGGGCGTGCACCTGCGGGTGGCCTCGGACCCTGCCCTGGTGCGCGTCCTCGCAGAGATTGGGCGCTGGAGTCGCATTGGCCGATCGGCCTGGGCAGCCGGGCAACCCTCAGGGCTGGCGCAAGCGATGAGCGAGCAGCAGTACTGCCTGGAGCAACTCGGTGTAGTCCATCAAAGCGACCGCGAGGGCGTCGCTCTCGCTATGTCGGCGGGCGCGCTGGCTGCCAAGATCACCGGCGCGGGGTGGGGCGGCACCCTGCTTGCTCTGGTTGACCCACCGAGCGCGGTTCCTGTGCAGCAGGCCTGGGGAGCTGAGGCCTTCGTTCTGTCTCTCGGCAGCTGACTCTGTCCTGATCCTGAGCGTGTCAGTGGACATCCAGGTCTTCGGCGCTCAGCGCGTCGACCCAGCGGCCCCTCCTGAACCACAACCAGCACAGCAAGCCCTTGACCAGGGTGCTCAGGGCGATGGCCCACCAGACCCCTGTGATGCCCATTCCCAGAGGCCAGGCGAGGAACCACGCGAGCGGGAGTCTCGCTGCGGTGAAGGTCACTCCGATAATCAGGGGCGGTACGGTGTCACCGCTGCCGTTGAAGCCGCCTTGAAAGACCACCTCGAGACCCATGAAGACGGCTACCAGCGTCTGGATTCGAAGGTAGTGCACTCCGGCGCTGGCGGTGAGGGGATCGTCGGTGAAGATCGAGAACAGTTGCGGTGCGAACAGGTAGAGCATCGCGCTCATGGGCAAGATGACTGCGACGCATAGCAAGGCGGCCTGATTGGCGGCTCGTGCTGCACCTTTTGCATCTCGTGCGCCCAGGTATTGGCCGACCATGGTCGAGGCGCTGACCTGGAAGCCCACGCAGACCATGAAGGCGAGACTCTCGAGGCGGTGTCCTACGCCCAGGGCGGCCATCTGCTCTGTTCCGAAGTCGGTAATGAACTGACCAAGGAGCACGTAAACCAGAGAGAAACCCACGCCCTCAGCTGCAATGGGGAGACCGATACGGGTGATTACGCTCAGGGTTCGGAGGCGAGGTGGGACAAATCTGAGCAGGTAGCCCTTGCGTGCGAGGATCAAGACGCCCAGTACCGCCGCCATGGCATTGGCGGCGGTTGTTGCCCAGGCAGCGCCGGCGATTCCAAGGGTGGGTGCGCCAGCCCATCCCCATATCAAGATCGGATCGAGCCCGGCATTTAGCAGCAGCGAGACCGCGGTTATCCAGAGCGCAGTGCGCGTGTCGCCGATGCCTCGAAAGGCTGCGAGGGTTACCGCATGGGCGGCCAGGGCGAAGGCACCGAGCAGACCGACACCGATGTACTCGCTTCCCAGGAGTTGCTCCTGGCTCCCGGATACGAAGCCGAGCAATTCGAAATAGAAGTCTCGGAGCGGCCACGCGAAGATGAGAAGCGCTGCGTAGATCCCCAGTCCTGCCCAGAGGCCCTGAACGATGGACGGGGCGATGTTCTCGCGGGTGGTGGCGCCCTCGTGGCGAGCGACGAGGGTGTTGACGCCGTACCCAGCAATGTTGCAGGTGATGAACATCATCCACCATGCGAAGGCTGAGCCACCGAGGGCGGCGAGGTGAGTGGTGCCGAGCTTGCCGATCCAGTACGAGTCCGTGAGGTAGTAGCAGGATCGGCACAACCCGATCACCACCATGGGCCAGGCCACTGACCACACGGCGCGGGACACGCTGACCCTGAGCAGGGGTGCAGGTGTCCTGCTGGTTTCAGTGGGTGGCAGCGGTGGACTCCGCGTCGTACAGGGCGTCCAGCTGCGTGCCGAAATGTTCGACGATGACCCGGCGTCGCAGCTTGAGTGTGGGCGTCAGATAGCCATTCTCAGGGATGAACGGCACATCGAGGATCAGCCACTTCTTGAGAGTCTCGTAGGGCGCCAGACGAGCGTTACAGGCGGCGATGTGTTCTTCGATAGCGGCGCATACGCTGCGCTCTTCGCAGAGGTTCTTGAGGCCGATCACGTTCAGTCCACGCTGCTCGGCCCAGAGCGGGGCTTCTTCGGGATCGAGGCTGATTGCGCCGACCAGGTAGGGGCGCCGGTCACCACAGACCATCGCCTGGCCGATCAGCGGATGCTCCTTGAGGAGATTCTCGATGTTGGCGGGTGCGACGTTCTTGCCGCCGGCGGTGATGATGATGTCTTTCTTGCGATCTGTGATCTTGAGGAAGCCATCTGTGTCCAGCTCTCCGATGTCGCCGGTCTTGAAGAACCCGTCTTCGGTGAATGCAGAGGCGGTCGCGGATTCATCCTTGAAGTAGCCTTGAAATACTCCGGGACCCCGCACCTCGATCTCGCCATCGCTGGCAATTCGCACCTCTGTGTCAGGTATCGCCTGGCCGACCGTTCCGTGTCGATAGGCGGTGGGCCTGCAGGTGGTCGCTGGCGCTGAGGTTTCGGTGAGTCCATAGCCCTCGACAACCAGAATGCCGGCAGCCTCGAACCAAAGAGCAATCTGCAGGGCGAGGGGGGCTCCCCCGGAGACGGCCATGCGCACGCAGCCGCCGAGCTTTGCGCGGATCTTCGCGAACACGAGGCGGTCGAAGAACATGTGCCTGAGGTGCAGCCAGAAGCCAGCCCTGCGCCCTTCGCGCTGCCGAGCGGCGAATTCATGACCTGTCTCGAATGCACGGGCGAAGATCCTCTGGCGGAGCGGAGACATCGACCCAGCGGTCGCCACCGCGCGGGCATGAATCTTCTCGAAGACCCGTGGCACGCCCACAAACACCGTGGGCCGCACCTCGGCGATCACGTCTCCCAGTTCTTTCAGGCGGGTCGTGTAGTAGCCGGTGATGCCGATGCGGCAGCCCAGGTACACCGAGTAGCGCTGGAGCACATGGGCGAGCGGCAGGTAGACCATGGAGCGGTCGGCCGGCGTGAAGTCCATGATGTCTGCGACCGTCTCGGTCACGTGGAAGAGATTGCGATGCGTGAGCATCGCGCCCTTGGGCGGCCCGGTGGTGCCGGAGGTGTAGACCAGAGTGGCTATGTCATCGGGCTCGGCTTCGCGGGCGCGCTCGATGACGGCATCCTCTCCTTGTTGCTCAAGCGCTTTGGTGCCTTCATCGAGGAAGCTCGCCATGGACAGCAGCTCGATCCCCTGGTTGGGCTGATTCCCCAGCTCTCCGTCGAGGGAGATGATCAACTCGAGCGTCGGACACTCCGCCAGCAGTTCAGTCAACGAATCAAGTTGTTCCTGGTTCTCAAGCACCAGGACTCGGCTCTCGCTGTGCTGCAGTAGATAGAGCGCTTGATCTGGAGTGGAGGTGGGATAGATGCCGATAGTGACCAGCCTTGCCAGCAGGTTGGCAAAATCCCACTGCACCCATTCGTGGCGGACCCCGGCCAGGATGGCTACGGCCTGCCCTCTTGCCAGTCCCCGTGCGTGCAGCGCGGCAGCCAGGCGTAGAGTCACTGAGCGGTCCTCACCCACTGTGATCGGACGGAAGCCGTCGCCGGGAACTTCGGTGTAGCCCTGCACCCGATCTGTCGGGTCCTGTAGACGGCGAAGGATGATCTCGTTGACGGTCTCGCGGTCGAATTTCATGTGTGCACCTAGCCGAACGAGACCCTAGTTGTCTCGGCCCCGAAGTCGTAGCAGTTCATTGCCCAGGAAGGCGGCCAGTTCACCGTACATAGACTCCCCTGGAGCCAGCTTTACGCCGCTCCAGAGAGCAGCATCCTGAACCCGCGAGTTGGGCCCCAGCGTGTTGAGCGCTCCGATGCTGGCGTGGGGGCCGATGACCGCTCCTCGGCCGACCTCGTTGCGTGGTCCGAAGAACACCGGGGGCTCGATGGTCGCTTGCGCCAGGCCAGCGACGGAGTCGGGGTTGCCATACTCGCGTCCTGACGCATCCACGGCGTACGAGGCCTCCTGGAACAACGCTTCGAGAGGGTCCACTCCAGGTCCCGTCGGAAGAACACGGCGCTCGGGACCATCCATGAGCTCATTCTGTGCGTCGAGGTAGCGTGCTGGCGTACCGACGTCGTGGAAGAGAAGATCTCGGGGTGCGATGTGCGCGTGCACCTTCTCTCCGGCGGTGATCAGAGGCGCGTAGCCCTGTCGTACGATGCAACTCTCTTCGCCATCGGGTGGCAGCGAGCGGACGACGTCGGGTTCGATGATCTGGATACCGCAGAAGATGCAGGGGGTGGCGGACTTCAGGTCCTCGTCGGTGACGCCCGGAGCACGCCCCAGCCCGGCGAGATCCAGGATGCGTCCATGGTTGTCTACCCAGACCGCGCCGTAGTTTTGTGCGTCAGCTCGGGGAAGACAGAGCAGCGTCGCCTTGGCGCCGGCCTGTCGGTTGTTCTGATGAGCTCGCCATAGCGCAGGGAGGTCGGCTCCGAGGATCGAGTCGCCATTGAGCATTAGGAAGGGACTGCCGCTACCGCAGAGTTGCTCTTCAAGCTTGCGTGTGGCGCCACCCGTGCCGAGGATCTTGGGGCCTTCGATAGACCAGCACAGCCCCATGCGTAGGAGTCGACGCTGTACCCAGGCGTCCATCGCGGTCATGAGTCGGTCACTCTGGTGGAAGGCGTTGACGTGCACCTGGGTGCAGCCCGCAGCGTAGAGGTGGATCAGTGCATGACCGAGCAAGGGCCGTCCGAGCAGAGGAATAGCGGGCTTTGGAACGTGCTCAGTGAGGGGCCGCATTCGGGTACCAAAGCCGGCACCCAGGACAAGGGCGGGAACACCGGATAGCGGTTGTTGAGGGTCGTTCATGTCGGCTCCGTGTCATGCGGCGTGAGGGCCAACATGGTTCGAACCCGCTCGCGGAATGAGGGGCCCCCGTCAATGTAGGCGCGGAAGAAGAAGGCGCATCCCGGTGAGAGCAGAACTACCTCTCCAGGTCGACCGCGGCGCCGCGCGCGTTCGAGTGAGGTGTCGAGATCCGGACAGTGAAGGACCTCGCAGCGCTCGCGGAGGGAGCCCAAGAAGGCATCTGTGCCGCTTCCAGGTAAGGCGAGGACGAGGTCGCAGTGAAGGGCTGCCTCGTCCGCCATCTCGGCGAAGTCCATGCCTTTATCCTCACCGCCGACCAGAAGCACGATGCGCTTCCCGGTCGCTCCAGTGGCCTTGATTCCTGCGGCGGCGGCCGGCGCTGTGGTCGCCTGGATATCGTAGACCCAACGCACGCCATCCTTCTCGGCGACGGTCTCCAGGCGACCGCTCAGTGTGGGAGCGCTGGCGAAGGAAGAGCTCAGGCTGGCGCTATCTGTGCACCCGCAGGCGGCGACGGCGCATAACGCAGCTTGGAGGTTGAGCTGGTTGTGGTCTCCGGGGAGGGGAAGCGAGGCGACTTCACCAACGTCCAACTCTACGCCCGTTGGGAGTCGTAGCCTCGCCCTGCCGTCTTCGACCCAGCAGTGCCCATCCGTCGAGGTACCCATTGGTGGTTCTCCGAACAACCACAGCGTCGCACCGCTGGCACGCACCTCTTCGGCGAGTTCGATGCTCTTCGGGTCGACAGCGCTGAGCACTGCGTGGCCACCGTGGCCTGGCGCGAGGACGAGTCGACTCTTGGCAGCGATGTAGGCTTCGAAGGAGCCGTGGTCCTCGATGTGGTTGAGGGTGATGTTGGTGAGAACAGCTACATCCCCGGCCACTGTCCGGTCACGCAGATGGCGGTTTGAGACCTCCCAGACGGCGAAGTCTTCGGGTGCGGCGGTCTCGATATCTTTCAGGGCTACCTGGCGAGAGCGCTCGTTGCCGCTGCTCAGTACTTGCGACCGAGGGGAGACGCACGACTTCAGCAGGTGCGCGATGAGGGAGGCTGTGGTCGATTTGCCGTTCGAGCCGGTGACGGTGACGCGGCGTCCGGGGAACAGGGCGAGGCCCAGGTCCAGAATGCCCAGCAGCTGTGCGCCGCCAGCAATGGCCTCATCGAGAGCCGGGCGATTAGCCGGGTAGTTGAACCAGTTCTGAGAGGCGAAGATCACGTCCGCCTCGTCGACTCCATCGAGATAATCCTTGCCGAGGCAGAAGCGGACGGGGAGCGTGAGGAGTTGTTGGAGTACCTGGTGTCGTTGTTGCTCTTTCCAGGCGGTGTTGGCCTTGTGGAAAGAGCGGGTGAAGGCTTCGTGATCCGCAGAGAAGTCGTGAGCGACAATTCCCTCAAGACCGCGCTCCCCGGCCAGGTAGAGCAACAGCCCAGTGCCCTCGATCCCTGAGGCCCCGACAATGTGGATGCGCTTGCCCGATAGCTCGAGGGAGGTCGACATCACGACTCTTCAGGCCAGTGAAGAACCCGACGAGCGCAGGTGAAGTCGTGCCGTGGAAGGAAGATGTCCAGTCGTTCTTCCAGCACCTTGCCTTGAGACATGGAGGCATGCACCACGCACAACGTAGTGGGGTCACCTTCTGTCTCGACTACGATTCCGACGTGGCGAAGTCTCATCTTCCGCCCGGTGACGAAGACCAGATCACCAGCTCGCAGTGCGTCGATAGTTACTTCGCTGCCACAGCGCTGCTGATCTGCGGTGTTCTTGGGCAACAGGACATCGGCGCAGCGGAGCATCAGGGTTTGAACGAAGCCGCTGCAGTCGATGGAGGCGCTGGTGTTGCCTCCCCACAGGTACGCCCTCCCGAGCCAGTTGCGCGCTTCGCCTGCGAGCATCGTATTGGCCAGCGGGCGGGGACAGTCACATGGGCTGCCTGGGCCAGGTGCTACCGCGGCGCCGGAGGCGGGCCGACGGTAGACCGTCCAGGGGTCGGCGTCGGGGGAGGGAGAGTTCAGATGGAGGCGCTGTGGATCCGCCCAGCCCAGGGTGCCGTCCGCGGCCTGCACGAGAACGAGACCGCTGTGTGGATCGTCAGCGAAGTGCCTCAACCAGGCTGGCGCGGGCCACTGGGTCTGAAGCTCACCACCAGGGCTGCGCCAGAGGTCGAGGGCCTGATCGCCCACTATGGGCAGCCAGCGGTGCAGCTGCCACAACGAGTCGATCTCAGAGAGAACAAGGGGCTCGGGGATGGGAGAATAGTCGAGTCGCTCTCCCAGGACGCGGCGGTAGATGGCTCCTTGAGAGGGCGACAGGACACCGCCTCGTACCCTGAGCTCGCCAGACCGCCAGCGCCAACAGGTGGTATCGACCACGATGGGGTACTCCCGCGCGATCTGTTCGCGTGCGGCGCTGACCGCGGCGTCGAGGCTGGCATCGAGTTCTTCCTGGGGTCTTGGCACCTGTTCAGGACTCCGTGCTCTCGTTCGTGGCGTTGGTCTGCGCAGAAGAAGCGGGGTCGTCGTGACCCTGGGTGGGATCGGCGGCGACAGGTATTTCTCTCAGACGACCTGCGATCGCCTGGTGTGTCGGGGAGCCAAGCAGTACCCCCAGTCGTTCGGACGGGCTAGGCTTCGAAGGGTGCTCGATGGCGGCGTGGCGAAGCCTGGCCAGGCTCTGCTCGCATCGTGCCGCGAATTCGGGATCAGCGTTGGCGTTGGCTCGCAGGGCAGAGACGACTTCGGTGACGGCGGCGAGGTGTCGGCAGACGAGCAAGCCGTCGACTCCTGCGCGCACGGCCTCGACCGCGGCCTCACCAACACCGCCGCTTCTGGTGATGGCACCCATTCCTAGGTCGTCACTGAACAGCACCCCATCGAAGCTCAATTCGTCGCGCAGGATCTCTGTCATGACTCGGTGCGAGAGGGTGGCTGCAGTGTGGATGCCTAGCCCGGGGTAGACGACATGGGCGGTCATAACCGACTTCACGCCTGCGGCGATCGCTGCGGCAAAGGGTGGAAGGTGGTCGCGTCGCCAGCTCGCCTCGTCAAGAGGGCAGGTCGGCAGCTCGTGGTGGCTATCTTCAGCTACGTGCCCGTGCCCTGGGAAGTGCTTCGCGCAGGCGAGGATCCCAGCGCTCTCGATCCCGGTGATGAGCGCTGCGCCAAGCCGCCCGACGCACTCGGGGTCTTTGCCCAGGGAGCGGTCTCCAATGGCGATTGTGGTCTGTTCGCAGAGTACATCGAGCACCGGGGCAAAGTTGACGTTGAAGCCGATAGCGCGCAGCTCGACTGCCATCGCCCGACCCACGTCGCGGGCGAGCCTCTCATCGTTGTGGGCTCCGAGCTCAGACATGGGTGGCCACACCGTCAGTGGAGCGCGCAGTCGCGCTACTCGGCCGCCTTCCTGGTCCACTGCGAGTAATAACTCACGATCCGGGCACATTTGGCGCAGGTCAGCGAGCAGCCCATGCACCTGCAGCGGTGAATCGACGTTGCGGGCGAACAGAATGAACCCTCCCACTCCGAGTTCAGCGAGGTGCGTCACCTCGTCGCTCTGAGCAGAATGACCTTCAAATCCGGCGAGGATGAGTCCAGCGAGAGGATCGGTCTGGATCACGACCTGCTCACTCCTCGTGCTGGGAGAACTGGTTCAGCTCGACGAGCACGCCACCGGTATCGGCAGGATGAATAAAGGCGACCAGAGAACCGTGGGCTCCGGGGCTGGGCGGATCGCCGAGGAGCCGCATCCCGGCAGCGCCGATCCGCTCGATCTCGGCTTCGATGTCGTCCACTTCGAAGCACAGATGGTGGATGCCAGGCCCTCGTTTCGCAAGGAATTTTGCCACTGGAGTGTTCTCGCCGATCGCCTCGAGGAGCTCGATCCTGCTCTCACCGACGGGGTACATCGCGACTCTCGTGCCGGCGGAGTCGACATCCTCGCGTCCTTCCTCGACCAGGCCGATGCCCTCTGGCCCCCAGGCCTTGGCTCCGGTATCGAGATCCGGGACAGCAATCCCTACGTGGTGCAGTCTCTTGAACATGGAAGGCCCTCTTCGCTGCTAGCATCAGATCGCGGCGGGTTTCTGCGCGTGCGTGCGGACTCTACCGCGAACCCCGGCGCCTATGATATCCCGAGAAGGAAGGCAGAGCAGATCAGCTACCAATTTGCACCAGCAGTTGCCCCCCGTGGAGAGCCAGCTCTGCTCTCGGTGGTGTTGGTCCACTACAGGGGAGCCGATGACTTGCTTCGCTGCGTAGCTTCCCTGCAGCGGCAGCGACATCGCCGGCTTGAGATTGTCCTGGTTGACAACGGATCAGCGGACGGTGGAGCCGATGCTGTTGTGGCGCAGCAACACGCGGCTGGTTGGCAGTTGCCCATCCGACTGTTTCACGTCGAGAAGAATAGGGGCTTCGCTGCCGGAGCCAACGTGGGAGTAGCGCAGGCTCGCGGTGAATTCATCATGTTGCTCAATCCCGACACAGACGTGGGTGATGAGGCGCTTGGTCATCTGCTCCTGGCCTTGGAAAATGGCGCGGACATAGCGGCTCCGCGTCTGCTGTTGCGTGACCAGCCGGATCAGTTGGATAACTGCGGTCACGCGCTCTTCCCCGATGGTCTCAACTGGTGCAGAGGACGGGGTGAGCAGGCACGAGGTCGCTACCTCGAGGCAGAAGACATTCTGCTGTTCTCTGGAGCCGCGGTGATATTTCGCCGCTCGGCTCTGGCGCTTCTAGGCGCCCTGGATGCTCGATTTTTTGGCTACGGCGAGGATGCTGATCTTGCATTGCGGGCTGCCCGCCTGGGTCTTTCCTGTCGCTATGTTCCAGAGGCGGTGATCCATCATCGGGTGGGGGGAGCTTTTGGTGCTCTCAGCCTTCGCAAGGTCTTTCTTGTCGAGCGCAACCGGGTGCAGGTGGCCCTTACCCACCTTCCCATGAGCTGGTTACTGGCTTCGCCACTGTGGACGCTAGCTCGTCTTGGGCTCTTGACTGGCGAGGGTGCTCGGGGTCGCGGGCTGGCGGCGTCCTGGCGCCCCTGGCAGCGTGCGTTGCTGCCTCTCGCGGTGCTCGCCGCTTCGAGTGCGTCGGTGCTGGCCATTCCGGGAAGCGTTGCTCGTCGCCGGGGCATGACTCGTCTGGTACGGAATGAGGGCGGACTCGACGTGGCCTCCTGGCGACGCCTGCTGGGGGCCCACCGAGCTGGACTGCGCGACATTGTGCGTCGACCAGCTGGGGCTTGAGTTCACTCTGGGGCTGCTGCCCTCCGGTGGGTAGCCCTGCTAACTTCTGCGATGTGCCGTTGACTCCTTCATTGGTCATTCGACCTGCTGGTCTCGCAGAAGCGGCCGAGGTGGCTCGCATTCGGGTTCAATCATGGCAGGCGGGCTATCCGGCCCTGGTTCCCCAAGGCGTGCTCGATTCGATGAGCGTCGAGTACGACACCGAGCGCACCAGACTGCGGATGACGGACCCAACATTGAAGGTCGGCGAGGATTGGCTGGCCTGGCGAGGTGATGAGTCCCTGGGCTGGCTGGGGACTGGGGCCTGCGGGGACAGCGATCTCCGCGCGCACGATGTTGGCGAGGTGCTCGCTCTCTACGTGCTTCCTGCCGCCTGGGGACAGGGAGTGGGGCACGCTCTCATGGAATTTGCAGCATCGAGGTTCCTGGACCTGGGCTATGGCATGTCTGTTGCCTGGGTGATGGAGGGGAACGAACGCGCCGAGCGCTTCTATGCGAGGCAGGGTTACGATTTTGATGGCGCGCGGCGCCCGCTGCAGATGCGAGGAATCCCTGGTCATCTCCGACGTATGGTCCGACAGATCTAGAGGGTTCGATTGCGGTGGTCTTCGGGCCAGAACTTCTTGCTGGGCCTGTTCCCGGGCTTGTCTGCTCGAAAGGCGCGCCGAAAGAGAGTAGGATTTCGTCCGCAATGGCCGTGATTCAGACCACCATAGATATCCGAAGCGAACAGTACGCGTCGAACCGGGAGGGCATGCTCGCGCTGGTTGGTGCGTATCGCGAGCTTGAGGCCAATGTCCGAGCGTACGGTGAGAGTCGACGCGGCAAGTTCGAGAAGCGCGGGCAGCTCATGCCTCGCGAACGCATCGATGCGGTGCTCGATTCGGGAGCTCCCTTCCTGGAGCTCTCCACACTCGCGGGTCTGCAGATGCATGACGATATCGGCGGTGACAAGGCGATGGGCGGTGGGAACATTATCGGTATCGGCTTCGTCAGCGGGGTGCGCTGCCTGGTCGTAGCGAGTGACAGCGCTATTAAAGGAGGGACGACCTCCCCAATGGGTCTCAAGAAGACCTTGCGGGCCCAGCAGATAGCGGCGGAGAACAAGCTGCCCGTGGTCTCTCTGGTCGAGAGCGGCGGTGCCAACCTTGCTTATCAGAGCGAGCTTTTTGTCGAGGGCGGCAAGGTCTTCTGCAACATGGCCAGGCTCTCGGCAGCGGGTATTCCGCAGCTTACGGTCGTGCACGGTAGCTCTACGGCTGGCGGCGCCTACATCCCAGGTCTGAGCGACTATGTGGTGCTGGTTCGTGACAGGGCAAAGGTGTTCCTGGCAGGCCCCCCGTTGGTCAAAGCTGCCATTGGTGAGGATGCGACCGATGAAGAGCTGGGTGGGGCTGAGATGCACGCCACCATCTCCGGCCTCGCTGAGTACCTGGCAAGCGATGATGCTCATGCCCTGCAGACAGCGCGGGATCTGCTCCGCAAGCTGCCTTGGGATCGGCCCCAACCCCGCAGTGACTTCTTGCCGCCCCGGTACGACATCGACGAGTTGTGCGGCATCGTACCGGTGGACACCCGCCATCCCTACGATGTGCGTGAGGTCATCGCCCGGATCGTGGATGACTCGGACTTCCTGGAGTTCAAGGCGGGCTATGGCTCGGATACTCTGTGCGGGCACGCGGCGATTGAGGGGCGCTCTATCGGCATCATCGCTAACGCGGGGCCGATTCAGCCCGAAGGTTCCACCAAGGCGGCTCAGTTCATCCAGCTGTGCTGTCAGGCTGGGATTCCCATCATCTACCTACAGAATACGACCGGTTATATGGTCGGCAAGGAAGCTGAGCAGAAGGGCGCGATCAAGCACGGCGCCAAGATGATCCAGGCTGTAGCAAACGCGTCCGTGCCCCAGATCACGGTCATCCTCGGCGGCGGCTACGGCGCAGGCAACTACGGCATGTGCGGCCGCTCGTTCGATCCTCGCTTTATCTTCGCCTGGCCGAACGCTCAGGTGGCTGTGATGGGCGGCGCGCAGGCGGCCAAGGTCATGGAAATCATCACTCGCGCCAAGTTCGCTCGCATGGGAATGGACCTCGAGGAAGAGGCACTGGAGTACATGGCCGGCGAGCTGCGCGCCAAGCTCGACGGCGAGGCGGGTGCTCTCTTCGGCACAGCGCGCGTCTGGGATGACGGTCTTCTTGATCCGCGCGACACGCGGAGGGTCCTTGCATTCACTCTGGCGACAGCCATGGAAGCGGATTCGCGGGAGCTTCGTCCAAACAGCTTCGGCGTGGCGCGCTTTTAGGGGAACCCGGTGACTCGCTTTCACAAGGTGCTGGTTGCCAACCGCGGAGAGATCGCTTGTCGCGTGATCCGTAGCGCTCGTGATGCCGGGTACGCGACGGTCGCGGTCTTCAGTGCGGCGGATGCCGCTGCGCTCCATGTGCGTCTCGCCGACCAGAGCGTCTGCATTGGTCCTGCACCTGCCGCTGAGTCCTACCTGGACATTGAGAGCGTCCTCGACGCCGCGAGGCGAACACAGGCTGATGCTATTCATCCTGGTTACGGCTTCCTGTCCGAGAATGCTGCCTTTGCGAAAGCCTGCGAGGAGGCCGGGATAACGTTCATCGGGCCCGCGAGCGAGTCCATTTCGGTGATGGGGGACAAGGCGCGCGCCAAGGAGCGCATGGAAGAAGCCGGCGTGCCCTGCGTTCCCGGGTACCGCTGGCAGGACCAGGCAGCCGCGAACATCGACGATCTGGTCAAGGCGGCCGACGCGATCGGCTACCCACTGCTGGTCAAGGCGTCAGCGGGTGGCGGCGGACGGGGTATGCGACGGGTTGACTCGGCTGAGGAGTTACCCGGCGCCCTGGAGTCTGCGCGAGCCGAGGCCGAAGCCGCATTTGGTTCAGGCGACCTGCTCATGGAGAAGCTCATCGAGGGAGCTCGTCACGTTGAAGTGCAGGTGATGGCCGATCAGCATGGCCTCACCCTGCACCTGGGTGAGCGTGATTGCTCAGTACAACGGCGTCACCAGAAAGTGATCGAGGAGGCGCCTTGTCCGGCTGTCGACGAGAGCCTGCGGGCGCGTCTCGGCGCGGCTGCAGTCGATGCGGCGGCAGCAATAGGCTATCTGGGGGCCGGAACGATTGAGTTTCTACTCGCTGCGGATGGCTCGTTCTACTTTCTTGAGATGAATACTCGACTCCAGGTGGAGCACCCGGTGACCGAGTTGGTGACCGGACTGGATCTGGTGGATATGCAGCTACGCGTCGCGGCAGGCGCTCCCCTCGGGATCAGCCAGGAAGAGGTTCAGCTCTGTGGACATGCCATCGAGGCGCGCCTGTACGCAGAAGACCCAGAGCGAGGCTTCATGCCTCAGACGGGTCGCGTTGAACTCTGGAGCCCGGCAACGGGCGAGGGCATACGCTGTGATGGTGGAATCTGTGAGGGTCAGGAGATCAGTTCTTTCTATGATCCGATGCTCGCCAAGATCATTGCGTCGGGCCCGGATCGGGCTACGGCGCTGCGACGTCTGCGCCGTGCTCTGCGTGAGACGCGCCTTCTGGGAGTCCAACACAACGCAGCCTTTCTTGACCGCGTGCTCAAGCATCCCATCTTCGACGATGGTCAGGCCACCACCAGCTTCCTCGAGAAGGAGTTTGCCGCTTCCGACGAGGGCGGTGACGAGCCGGCGAGTTGGGTCTTTGGGGTTGCAGCTACGTTCTTCCTAGCTGGTCGCGGTGGCGAGCTCGCCGGTTGGAGAAATACGGAGAGTTCGGGTACGAGCATGGTCAAGCTGCGCTGTGGGGAGCACAGCGCGCTGGTTCACCTGACTACCCAAGCCGGGCCTCGCTATGTGGCCCGGCTCGGAGAGCACAGCTTCGCGATCGACCGGCACGGCATTACTGGCAAGGAGCACCGTATCTCAGTCGATGGCGTCTGCAGCAGCGTGGCGATGGCCTGGGATGCCGATTGCGGCACTGTTCACCTCGCTTGCGGTGGGGGCAGCTACAGCTTCGAGCGCATCCTGCCTGGCTCAGAGGCTGAAGAGGGGATAGCCGATGGCACGATCCGCTCCCCGCTTGCGGGCCGAGTCGCATCGGTGCAGGTCGAGGTTGGTGCTGTGGTCAGTCGCGGACAGCCTTTGC
>CAZEIY010000028.1:0-19630 GCA_964512375.1 uncultured Rickettsiales bacterium
GACCTGCAGAAGTTCTTCCGCTGGGAGTTCCGAACCGAGGGCGAGTGGCAGGCATGGCCTGACTCACGCAACCTCCTGGCCGCTGGCATTGATCCACAGCAAGCCATCGCCGAGTGGGCGGGTGAGCAGCGAAATCTGGTGAGTGACGATGGCAAGAACCTCGCCCAGTACTGGGTGAGGGGTGCGCTGGACTTTGAAAAGTACTACCTCGAGCTCATCCGTGAGCATCCCAAGGGACGTTTCCGTCCCCGGCGCGGCGACTCCCATCCGATGGAGCTGCTCGTGACCCTAGCCGGAGACAACACGGTCGAGTTTCGCTTCACTGAAGCGATCCGGCCGGGGTCTCGAGAAGCGCTCATCATCCGCTTTCCGCGGCTGTCACTGCAGGTAGCGCCTACCTATGTGCCCGGCATGCAGTGGTTTTACTTCACCGAGGATGGTCGCTGGGCTGAGCTGCCCGAACGCAACCTGACCGTGCGCGGGCTCGATGCCTGGGTCAATGGACCTCTCCCCGCAGACGCCGCGGCGCCGCCCCGATTTCAGGCCTCACGCAATCGTGCGGTCGATCTGGCCGCGATCACCGACGAAGGTGAGCTGGTCGTCTCTCTGGAGCGTCAGATCAAGCTCGAGTTGCTCAAGGGTCCGGACATCAACCGACTGGAGTCGGTGTCCCTCGAGAGCCCACCCATCGAGCCCTATTCCAACTCTGAGTTCAACATCGGCCCGGTTGAGAACCACGCTCTGTACATCGGCAGTGATGTCTTTGAGGATACCGTCGAGCGGGTGCTGTTCGAGTTCAACTACTACTTCAAAAACTACAAGTATCCGCGTGCTGGCGAGTGGGGCCTTGAGGACGATCTGCGGCGCTACCGCTTCAAGCTGCAGTATCGAGCCAAGAGCCGCTGGAATCCGGTAAAGCTCGAGGACGACGACGGCAATACGTTCCAGGAGTTCTGCTTTGCCGACATGCAGCCCACCTATTCCGATGAAGACCAGTGCTTCACGGTTCGGCTGGGCCTGCAGCCGCCTAAGCAGCTCAAGGGCATCAGCATCGTCGAGATCAACGGCCACGAGACGTACTGGATGCGCATGGTGCTGTGTCATGCAGAGCTGACCGACAAGGTGGAGGTCAACGTCGGCGAGACGCAGACCGCGAAGGCCACTAAGAAGGGTGACAAGGCTCCCACGGAGAAGTCGTCCATCATGATCCAGCAGGATCTTCACTACTATCCACAGATGTTTGGAATCCGCGTGCAGCATCGCGGTGGTGGTCGTCGTCGCAAGGCTCCCGAGGGTGAAGACTGGTATCGGCATGTGCTCCATGACTTCGAAGCCATTGGCGTCAACGAGAACATCCCCAACCCTCGCTTCACTTCGATCCGCCCTCTGGTCTCGCACTCCATCAGCTCGCGCAAGATCACGCAGTTCCCGTGGCTACGTCCTGTCGAGACCCATGAGCGTGGACGCTCGGTCTATCTCGCCTTTGATCGAGACTTGCCCCTCGCCGAGGAATTCAGCATCTACTTCCGCATGACCGGTGAGCCGATTCGCGGCAGCGAGCGCACCGCGCAGTGGGAGTATCTCGATGGTGAGCAGTGGCGTTCGATGCGCTACATTCCGACCAGCTTCGACTTTCGGGGCAGCGGTTTTCTCCGCTTGATGATTCCGGTCCTCGGTGGAGAGGATCGCTCGCACAACATCCGCTGGATTCGCTGCAAGCTGCCTGACAACGTGCGTCGTGCGGACGGGATGATGGGACCGATCCGCTACCCGCGCCTGACCCACTTGATGCTGAACGCCGCCGAGGTCTGCAACATGCAGCGCCGGGAGCTCGAGAAGTTCAGCGCCTATGGGGTGCCGAACCAGACTCTCCAGTTGTTGCACCAGCCGGCCTTGATTCCTCACACTGAGGTGCTCAATTCGATGCCCATCGATCTGCACAAGGAACGCTTCGTTTCGGTGAGTGTTGACGAGGGAGGAGACGAGGACGTCGCCGAGGTAGGAGGCTGGCAACTCAGCCTCGACGATGACCTGCGCGACTCAGATCGTCACGATCACAGCTACGCCATGGATCCGGTGCGTTCCAGCATTCGCTTTGGTGACGGTGTGCACGGTTCCATCCCCAAGGCGGGGACGCACAACATCGTGGTCCAACACTATTTCACCACGGATGGTCGTACTGGCAACGTGCCCGCTGAGAGCATTACCGTCTGTCCCACTTTCGGCAGCCAGGTCAAGGTGCAGAATCCCTTCCCCGCATCGGGCGGGCGTGATGTTGAGAGCATCGATGAGCTCACTCGTCGTGCGCCCAAGGCTCTCACGGGCCGCACCCGCGCAGTGACCACCGAGGACTTTGAGGTGATCGCTACCGAGGCATCGGGCACCCTGGCTCGTTGTCATGCGTTCAAGGACCCGGCGGATGATCCCTGGGTGGTTCGGTTGACGGTCTTGCCCAAGCGGGATCCCAAGACCGGCGAGATCCCCGACGCTGAGGAGATCGGCTTGCTTCGCGCGGTCCAGGAATATGTTTCAGCGCGTTGCCTGGTGAACACTCAGGTGCGGGTGCAGATGGCCGAGATGGTGCCTATTCACGTCGATATGCGCTGTCTCTTGCAGCCCGGCACGAACCCTTCGGGAGTGCGCGAGCGCGCCGAGGCGTGGATTGCGCGCTTCCTCGACCCCTATATCGGTGGGGTTAGCGGCTCTGGTTGGCCCTTTGGCGAGGTGCCGCGCAGTCAGGACATGCAGCACATCCTCAAGGCAATTCCAGAAATCCGGCACGTGGAGGACTGCAATGTCCAGCGGGCTGCGCGCCCCGGCGCCGTGGCTGGAGCGAAGCGCTCTCTGCCCAAGCGTGGGCGACCGGTTCAACTCTTTCATCTCTCTGGTTCCCCGACCGTAATGGTCGAGGTGGACTAGGGCTTCGGAGTACGTACGTCGGTGCAGCACCTCGACACCCTGACGCAGATCCTCAAGGAACAGCTCGGCGCTGAAGACGGGCTGGCCATTGTGCGTCACGTGCTCGGCAATCCCTGTCAGGTCGAGTACGTCTCAGAGGTCAAACGTCAGCTTGAAGGTCGTATTGTCGGAGTAAAGATCAGGCCCCGTGGGGGTACGGCACCGACTGTGGTGAAGCTCGGTGCAGAGGTTGACGAGGTCCGCTTCTTCCGAGAGGGCAAGGCCACCACTCACGCTACCCTCGAACCGCGTGATGTTGTCTCACTGCTGGTGGCCACCCAGGGCTACGGTCAGTTTCTTCCGCAGCTGTATTCCCGTGGCATTCAGAGCGAGGTCCAGGGGGGGGGAGTCTCTCGCGCTGACTTTCTGCGCCGCTTCCTGCTCCTCTTTCAGACGCTGTCGCAGCCCGTCGAGAGTCGGGTGGCCGGTCGCGATCTGGTGGTGGATCCGGTTCGTATGGAGTCGCGCTTTCTGCCGTGGCTCGCGTCCTGGCTCGACTTCACTCTTGATGAGCGGATACCCGTTACTCGACGGAGGATCTTTCTGCGTCGTGCGGTGGAGCTGTTCAAGTGGCGGGGAAGTGAACGAGGCCTCAAGGAGGTCCTCAAGACGCTTACAGGCCTTGAGGTCGATATCGCGCCACGCAGGGGGCCACAGCCCATGGAGTTGGGGAACTGTGCGCTGTCTCGGCCTGATGATGAGCTGAGCGATGCGACAGCCTTGCCGTTTGTCACCCATGCCGGCGAGCACCTGCTGGTTTCACCGCGTTTTTCACGCGAGGAGTACTTCACGGTAGTCCTCGAGAACCGGGATACGCTGCTCCAGCGTCATCGCGATCGAATCGGCGAGTTGCTCGAGCAAGTGGTTCGAATTCTCGAACACGAGCGCCCAGCACACCTTAATTTTGTCATTTGTTTCAAGGATGAAGAAGTCGCCCACAACGGCCTGGTTCTGGCCGCTGAGGGAGGCGTGACCGCAAACTCTGCCTTGGGTAGGGTCTGCCTGCTCGGCTGAGCCGAGTTCGGAGAGAGAAGATGGAAGCTATACACAACAAGAGAATGCGTCCCTTTGAGGGCATGTGCCTTTCGGATATCGACCTGCGCGACGAGCAGGACTACAACCTCTGGAAGCGACGCCTACACAATATCTACCTTCATGGCGCCGGAGTGGTCCACGGGCTCAAGCCCGAGGTGGTGCAGACGGCCGAAGGAGACTGTATCGAGATCTCCGAGGGCTACGCCATTGATCTCGACGGTCATGACATCG
Source organism: uncultured Rickettsiales bacterium (assembly GCA_964512375.1). Taxonomy (GTDB): domain Bacteria; phylum Myxococcota_A; class UBA796; order UBA9615; family UBA9615; genus UBA6601. The sequence continues at coordinate 4,225 of CAZEIY010000028.1, forward strand.
TGGTTCCTGACGGAGCGCGCTCTGAGGTGGTGCCGGATCAACCCGGCAAGTACCTGATCTTCCTGGTCTATCGCGAGGACGATGATGCCGCGAGCAAGAGGCAGGCCTACAACTCGACGGAGCGGCAGGAGACGCGCACGGTCGAGGGGTTCAAGATCACGTTCAATGAGAAGGAAGTGCAGTCTGGCGTCGAGATTGGACGCATCCGTGTTGGCGACGGCCATAAGGTCGAGGGCAAGGTGGATCTGCGGTATGTGAGTCATGCGGCTCCGCCCGAGCCGGAGGACATCACCAATCTCCGCAATCGCTTGCGCGAGTTTGTCGATGCCAGCATCGAGTTGATGATGAAGTCCTTCCTCGTCGAGCAGAAGCCGGTGGCTGATGTTCGGGCACACCTCTATCTGCAGACCCTGGTGACTGCGGAGTCCCGACTTGTCAGCGAGAACATCGCCGAGAGCGCCCTGTGTGACATGTTCAGCGCGCTCATGGAGCGCTCGCACCTGTTCTTGCGGGGTGTGCGCAAAGAAGACTCGAAGAAGGGGCTGGCGCCGCACTTCAAGACCAGCTGGCAGGCGGTTACTAAGATCCAGAAGAATCGACCCAAGTCCGACAAGCTGGATCTCCGCTTGGATTGGATGAACAAGGCGCTCCAGGGGGCCAGCAAAGCCGCTGGTAAGGACCGAGAGAACATCCGAGGCATCTTCTACGAAGAGGTTGATGACGAGTAGAGTTGTATAGAAATCCAGGCTGGATACGCGGACGTTGCGCACATGAGCGAAGAAGAAGAAGAGATCATCGTTGTTGCCTTGGATGATGAGGGCAACGAGATCCCCGAGGATCCTGACGAGGGACTCTCTGTGGACGCTGATGGCGTGGTTGATCTGACCTTTGGCGAGCGCGATTTCCGGCGCATGGAGTACGACTCCGACGATCGCTTTGCCATCTACAAGCTCATGGCCCATTTCCGCGAGGACGTGGTCCGCGAGGGACGCATCTTCTGCGCCGGTGCCGGCGCGCTCGGCAATGAGGTGCTCAAGAATTTCGCGCTTCTTGGCGTGGGTGAGATCTGGTTCGCGGACTTCGATGATATCGACTTCAGTAACCTGGCCAAGTCCGTGTTGTTTCGGCCCACTGATGTCGGACGGCCCAAGGTCGAAGTGGCCGCTGAGCGGCTCGCGCTGATGGACCCAGACTTGAACCTCGTCCCTATCTCGGGAGACATCCGCTACGAGATCGGTATGGGCGTCTACCGTCGGATGGACGTCCTCGCTTCAGTGGTTGATTCTGTTGATGCGCGGGTCGGTTTCAATCGAATCGCTGCTGCCTTGGGTAAGCCCTGGCTCGATGCCGGCATCGGTGAACTGAGCTGGCGCGTGGCCTGCTGGGACCCAGCCGGCGGTGCCTGCTACGAGTGCACCATGGACGATGCCATGCGCTACCAGCAGCATCTTCCCTACGCTCCCAGTTGTGCCCCACTGGCTGAGGCAATCAAAGAGATTCAGCGACAGCCAACGTCGCCGCTCTCGGCTGCTATGAGCGGAGCGATGCTTGCCCAGGAAGCCCTTAAGCTTCTCCATGATGCCCGTATGGACTCTCCTCCAGAAGAGCTTGAGATGCCTCACGGGCAGCAATACTACTTTGGTGGCGCATCGCCCTACCTCGAGACGCAGGTCCGTCGTCGCGCCGAAGGCTGCGAAGGCCATGAACACTGGGGCGAGATCCACGAGGAGCCCAGCTTCACCGCCGAGGGCACGACTCTGCGTCAATTGTTGGAGCGAGCGGCCGAGCTTCTTGAGGTTGACCCGAAGGCGGTGTCGATGCGCCTGGGTTTCGATCTTATCCACGAGTTGTACTGTCACAGCTGCAATTGGCGTGGCGAGTACTTCTATCCAAGGCGCGGGCTCAACCTTGATCTGAACTGCAGGAAGTGCGGCAATGAGGCGCGACCGGACTACAAGCGCGCTTTGCGAGTAATGGAGCGTTTTTCTGATCGGTCCCTCGCAGATCTTGGATTTCCGAAGCTCCAGATCTTCCTGCTCTACGGGGGGAAGGGTAGGGTAGCCATTGAGTTGACCGGAGATGAAGCTGAGGTGATGGGTGGCAAGTAACGCTAAGAACGAGTTGGGTAGCCTCGGCGAATACCTTCCGACGCTGCTCTGCCTGGGTCTGTTCGCTGCGATGTGGGGCTTTGTCCTGCTCTACGACGGCTCCCTGCTGTTTGGCCTCGTGGTCTTCCCTCCGATGGTGCTTGGCATGCTGTCGGCGGCTTCGCTACAGATGTTCCTTGGTCGTGGTCGTGGTGGCTGCTTGATGGTGGGCGGAGGCGGAATATTCCTCTACCTGGGCGCTTTTGGGATGGCCATGTTGGTGGCCATACTCCGGGGCACGGCGAGTGGTGATCCTCTGGCCTGGGAGCCCCTCTCGTTGGGCATCGGATTTGTGTGTGGCCTGGTCGGTTGCGCTCTGGGTGCTCTGTCGTTGAGTCACTACGTGGTCACTGAGCAGGAACCCGAGGAAGACTTCGACGAGGAAGAAGACACCGAGGTCGAGGAGGACGTCGACTACACCACCGAGCCGGAAGATCTGGTCTGTTTGCTCACCAACCAGGTCATTAACCGCGACCATGATCAGTACGTCGTCTGCCACAATCGGCTTAATGTCTCTCAGGTCTGCCACGCGGTCTACCTGAAGGATTATGTGCATCTCCTTGAGAATCGCTGCCGCCGCTGTTACCAGAGCATTCGGGAGCGTGATCTCAAGGGAATGAGGCGAGGTTAAACGGGGGTCGTAGTGGTCTAGCTGTGAGGCAGACTGAACTTGCGCGACGATCTGGTATATAGTCGCGCCTACTCAACGAGACACGCTGTGGCCCTTCCTCTCGACCCGAGGACCCCGCGAGCAGCAGCCGAGGACGACGATGAGCGACAATGTCATCAAGGTGAGGCTCAAGGAGCCGACTGGTGGTACCAACCGCACTGTGAAGATCAGCGCTGGTGTGCCGTCTTCTAAGCTGGCGCCGTTTCTGGCCCGTCAGCTGAAGATGAACATGACCGACGAGCAGGGCCAGCCCCGTTCGTTCAAGATTTCAGTGCCTGACCGCCGCTCTGGTGGTCGAAAGCACTACATCTTGCAGCCCAATGAGAGCCTCGGTGATGCCGGGGTCGAAGAGGGCGACGAGATCCGCCTGGTCATGGAACACATTCCGGCCTGAACAAACACCCCACTGCGAGGCCATGGGCTATAGCCCTGGCTCGAAGAGGCGAGAGTAATGGGCAAGAAGAAGAACAAGCCTACTGGTGACGCGAAATTCGTGATGGGTCGTCTGCAGGTCGAATGGGACCGATTGCAGCACTTCATGGTCAGTCAGGATGAGGTTGCTGTTGAACCGCTCGACTTCACCTGGGGAGAAGAGGCGCTGCCATACAAGTACCGCTTCACGTTTAAGCGCCCCACCCTGGGTAAGCCGACCAGCGGCAAGGTTCGCCTCAAGGACTTTCCTCTGGACCACTTCCCCATTCGCGAGGAGGTGTCATTCGACATCTACCTGAGCGAGGCGTACCCGGTGGTAAAGCCTGAGATCTATGCGGTCAGTGATGTATGGCATCCCAACATCAGCCCCAAGGATGGCTTTGTCTGTTACGTCAACGACAACACCTACGACCTGACGGTTCACCTCACTGATCTGGCCGACATGCTGGTTGGTGTGCTCTCCTGGGCGGATATTCACGAGAATCCCGACGATTTCTATCGTCGCGTCGAGATCGGCGACTACCTCAACCCCGACGCTGCGGGTTGGGCGTACAACCACAACGATGAGATCGATACCTTCCGCAAGTGGTACTACACCGAGGGAGGCATCTCCTTCGATATGGGCGCGACGGAGAACGACGCCGAAGCCGTTGATGAGTGAGCCGGCTCCCTCGTAGGATCCGGTCCTGGCGTGCGGCTCAGTTCTGGGGCCCCTTCTTGAAGTAGAAACTCAAGCCGGCGTGAGCGCCGATGTAGCGGTAGTCCTTCCAGTGTTTCCAGCCATAGGGGATGTTCGCACCGAGGCTGATCTCGATATGTTGCGTGGGTCGAATCTTCACGCCGACTCCTGCCTGGTGGAAGCCGAGATAGCGCACTGATTGCCCCTCGGGCTTGAGCAGGCTGTGCTTCTGCTTGCTCTGAAGGTAGACGCCGAATCGCTCGGTGGGTGAGATGACAAGCATCAGATCCCAGAGGACGGCTGTGTGCAGCTTGTCGACCCGCAGGTCCATAGCGATAGAGGTCTGCAACTGAATGAGGTCGGAGGCGACCCAGCCGAAGCCCAGCCAGGGCTGGACCACGAAGTTGAGCTGATCCAGTGCGCTGTAGCCGAGGTTGATCGAGAAGGCACCGCTGAGGACCAGGCCGGTGCGTGTGTCCTTGATCAGCGCATACTTCGCGCCTGCCTGCACCGCCGTGCCAAAACCCTTGCCACTGTGATGGATCAAGCCGAAAACACTGAACTTGCGAAGAAAAGCCCACTCGAACGCGATCTCATAGTTGAAGTAGTCCTGGAAGCCCCACAGAATGCCGACGTCGAGCTTGCGGCGAGTGTTGGCATTCATGCCCAGCAGCGCCGGCTCCCGTAGGTCCATCTCGGCCCTCTTGGCGTCGTTTCCCGTTGAGTCGGAGCCTTCGGAGTCGGCGTCCTTCGAAGAGGCAGTAGGCAACTCGAGTTCATCGAAAGAAGCTTCGTCCAGAGCCTCGACACGGGCCTCGATATCGAGGCGGTAGAGGGAGCGAGGGTAGGTCTCCAGGTAGCTCTTCCAGGCGTCGGCTTCCTCGATAGGGTCTTCGCCGCGGAGCTCATCCTTGTACTGGGTGTAGATGCGCTCGTTATCCACCCCTTCTTCGAGGGCTTCCTCGACCGGGTCATCGAGGTCCAGGTCTTCATCGTCATCGGGCTCGGCAGCGTCGGCTTCTGGAGCCGGTGTGCCGTCGTCGGGCGTGGGCGTTTTACCCTCATCTGTCGGGGCATCATCAGCGAGGGCAGGGGTGAACTCAGCCGCCATGAAGGACGAGGAGAGCAGCAGAATGAGGAGGATCGTTCGCGACATGAAGGGTCCAGGCTGGGGTGGCGATAAGGCCCAGAAGGCCAGGGCACCGCGCGACTCTATCGCGGGCCAAAGGCCGGGGGCAAGACAGAGCGGATGTTGGTAGCTCGAAGGTGCCCGATTCGGTTACACTCGCGGCCTCCAGAGGGGGCTGTTTCAGTCCCATAGCGGATGGACCCACGACGAGGAAGATGTGAACCAGCAACCGGTATCAGGTAGCGCCGTGGCGCATTCAGCTTCTCAGCCAGCCACGACCAGCGAAGATCTGGGTATCTACGCGGCTCATCTTCAGGAGCTTGTTCTCTATCTTCGTGACGAGGGACACTTCCTCTCTTCGATTGATCAGCACATCATCGAAGGCTGGTGGGAAGCAGGATATCCTTTGGAGGTGGTGTTGCGGACTGTGCACGAGCGTGGCTTGCGTCTCAAGGCGCGCAAGAACCCACCCCGTGGGCTACCCCTTCGCTCTCTAGCCCGCTACGTGGAGAAGGCTGCCGTGGCAGCGCTTCAGCAGGAGGTCGGAGCGCACCACTCCCGCGGTTCTGCGGCCAGCACATCGGCTGCGCACGAGCGGAACGCGCGCTTGTGTCTTGCCCTGGCAGGGCTCGAGTCAGATGTTAGTGATGCGGTCGCTCTTCGAGACCCTCAAGACCCCGCTCAGTCGTTCCTGGCTGAAGTGCTTGCTGAGCTCGCAACGTTGAGTTCTTCTCCCCCGAGCGAGGTTGCTGTGTTCAATACCTTGCTGGCGATGGGACGGCGCTATTACGATGTGCTCTGGCGCTCGCGTCCGGCAGCATCCAGAGCGGAGATTCGAGGCGACGTCTTGCGCTCTCTGGGTGAGGGCGCAGGGCGGATGAGTGGGGAGGCCCTCGAAGAGACGGTGGCGGAGCTAAGTCGCCGGCAACTACGGAATCGCGATCCTTTGTTCGATCCGGATCGCTATTGGAGAATCAGTTGATGGCAAACGGAGTTCAGTCCCAGGTGAACCAGACGGCACCCGCTGCGGGCTTCAAGGAACCGGAAGTCGTGATTCGTGCTCGTGGAGCTCACTGTGTTGCTGAGTTCGCGATGCAGGATTGGCAGTGTCCGAGCTGTGCGGGGCGCGGCGGCACGATGCAGCGCGATGAGCAAGGCTATGAGCTCTATCAGCCGTGTCCTTGTGAGCGGGTGAAGCGTCGCATGGATCTGTTTAATGCTGCCAACATTGGAGTGCGTTACCAGAAGGCGACTCTGGAGAGCTTTGAGGCCACCACGAAGGAGCAGCAGGCAGCTCGTACTGTGGCGAACGACTTCACGTTGATGTACCCGGCTGTTCGCGGAGGCCTCATCTTCTGGGGTTCGGTCGGTACGGGTAAGACTCACCTCGTTGTAGGCATCTTCCGGGAGCTGACCCTGCGCAAGGGAGTCGCTTGCCGCTTTGTGGACTACGGAAACCTGCTCAACGACCTCAAGCGATCCTACTCGAGCCACCAGGGCGACGCGGCGGTGATGCTCCCTCTTGTTGACGTCGAATTGTTGGTAATCGATGAACTCGGCAAGGGCCGCGGAACCGAGTGGGAGGAGACCGTTCTCGACGATCTCATCAGCCGTCGCTACAACGCGGGGCGTGTCACGCTGTGTACCACCAACTTCGAGCCACGCAGCGCCCGCGAAGACCGCGCATCGGTCAATCCGGCGTACCAGGGTCGTATGAAGTCTGCACTGGGCGATGCCTCTGCTGTTCCGACCCTGCGCGACCGGGTGGGTGAGCGCATCTTCTCGCGGCTGTGCGAGATGTGTGAGTTTGTCAAAGTTACCGGCAGTGACTTTCGGCGCAGCGGCCAGCGATGAGGCCTCGCTGATCCGAGGGAGCGCTTGGGATTCGGGAACCCAGTAGGCCGTTCCCTAGAGACTCTTGCGCCAGCCCCAGACGACCCCCGCAGCCAGCAGCAGAGACCCTGGCACCAGGAGCACTGCTGTGAGGATGGCGAGCAACTCCTGCAGGAAGGTCATGTCCAGAGTTCCGCTGGTAATACCCAGCGGCGGAATCTGAACGACCTCGTCGCGGCGGGACAGGTGGCCGATGACGCGGGTGGCAAAGTCGAGGTTGCCGAACTCGGCGAGCAGCCCATCGCTGAGCCAGTCTCGGTCTCCAACCAGCACGACTCGTCCTGGCTTTGCCGAGTCCACGGAAGGAAGCTCCGCCGCAAGGGCCAGAACTACAGGTCCCAATTCGTCGTCTTGATCGGGAGAGTAGGTCTCGGCATCGAGGTGACTCTCTCCCCAGGCGGCCTCGGAGGTGGTCGCGAGCACGCTCACCTCGGCACCGGCGGCACTGCTCTCGGCAGCCTTCAGTGATCGAGCCGTTCCCAGCACCAGCGGAAGTCGTAGCTCCCGAGTGATCTCGTGCATCGCGAAGCGCTCGGAGATAGGGAAGGTCGCGTCACCCAGCGCTCTGCGCATCACCTCGTCAAAGATGATGTTATCCATGGCCTGCATGCCCCAGTCTGAGAGGGCCGCCTCGAGGCCGGTGGTGCCAGTACGCTCTGGGCCATCTCCTGGTAGTCGCGGCTCACTACACACGAGCAGCGAGCCGCCTCCTTCGACCCAACTGCGAATGCTCTGAGCCTCGCTGTCGGTGAGGGGTACCAGTGGGCCGGCGAGGATGAGAAGGCGTGTGTCGGAGGGGACGTTAGCGCCTCTGAGGGTGTCCAACTCAGCTACGGCGAAGCCCAACTCGTCGAGCCGCCGAGCGAGCACTCCCAGCCCCTGTGCACCCTGGCCGGTGAGCGACGACTCACCGTGTCCCGTGATGATGTAGATGGCTGGTCTCTCGCCGCTACCCAGTCGCAGCAACGCATTGACCAGCGCGCCCTCGTCGGGGTCGTTGAGTCGCTCGCTACGCGCCGCACCATTGCCCTCTTGTGGCGTCACCGTAACGATCACGGTGGCGTTGCTGTTGACCTGCGCCAGGGAAGCGCGCGCCGGATGCGTCTCGGGATCGACGAGCTCGACGTGAATTTCGGGTCGAACGGCCCTGGCGGCTTCGGTCAGTGAGCGAAACGTCTGCCTCTGACTCTCTTGCGCGCGGTCGCCGAGGCTTACATAGAAGGCCAGCACCTCAACATCGAGACCGGGAGGGAGCTGCTCCAGGATCGCCTGGCCCTGCTCACTGAGACTGTGCATCTGACTCTCGCTGTGGTCCCACCGCTGCGGCTTCTTCTCAGCCATGTAGGCGACCAGCGTGAAGATGGTGGCGACCATGAGGATCAGCAGCCAGGATGCTGCTTGAGAGCGGCCGCCCTGAGAGCCGAACAGGTCGCGCAGCATGGGCCAGTCCAGGTAGAGCCAACCCGCCAGGCCTATTGCCGCGCCGACGGCGATCCAGTGTAGGCCAGGAGTCTCAGCAGCAAAGACCGAGAGGGTCGCGAAGAGCACCAGTGAGAGCAGTCCTGCCGCACCCAGCAATCGTCCGCTTACGGTGAAGAACATGGCTTCAGCTCCAGCGTCGGCTCTCGAGGCGCTGTTGCGCGACGAAGAGGCAGAAGGCGGTGAGAAGCGCGAAATAGGCGAGATCGTTGGAACGGATCAGGGCTCGCCCAAAGCTCTCGTAGTGCAGGATCAAGCCAATGTGCGTGCCGACGCTGCCCAGGATGCCTTCGAGGCTCTCAAGAAAGCTGAGTATCCAAGAACCGAGCAGGATCATCCAGGACATCACGGCGGCGACAATCTGCTTCTCGGAAAGGGACGAGGTCATCACGCCGACGGCCGAGCCAGCGGCCGCCAACAGCATGAGGCCGAGCAGGGCAGTCAGCAGGGGTGCGGCCGGCGCCTTCCCGAAGGCAAAGAGCACTCCAGGTACATAGGCGAGTCCCGCTGAGAAGAGGACCAGCAGGAAGCCCATGAGTCCGAGCCACTTACCCAGGACAATCTCGAGTGATGAGATCGGAGAACTCAGCAGCAGGGCCATTGATCCGCTGCGTTGTTCTTCAGCTAGGACTCGCATAGTCAAAGCGGGCAGGAACAGGATCAACACCAGGCCCAGCGTTGACGAGAGCGGCTCGATGATTCCCTGGGTGATGGTAAGGCTCTGTTCGCCAAACATGGGGCCCTGGCTGCTGAGCTGCACGTAGTTGTCGAGGATCAGAGCGAAGAACACCCCCACGATAAACAGGAACGCGGCGCTGACCACATAGGAGAAGGGCGACCGCAGATAGTGGAGGAACTCGCGTCGTGCAACGTGGAAGATCATCATGGGCTGACTTCCGTGCCAACGCCCTCAGAGACGGCCTGCAGATAGAGTTCCTCCAGGCCGCCGTGGGGCCGACTCTCAAGGAGCCCGAAGGGCGCTGCAGCTGCGTTGATCTGCTCGCGAATATCCGCGTCGCCGGTGGACACCACAAAGCGGCCCTGTTCGCCCGTGCTCACATCCTGGACTCCGGGGACGGCCGCCAGCGTCGCCGCCGTGCTCTCATCGGCGCGCTGCAGGAGCAACTCGACCCGCTGCGTGGCTCCGAGGGCGCTTCGCAGGTCAGCCTCGGTACCTGCCGCCACCAGTCGCCCCTTTGAGATGATGATGACACGGTCGCACGTCGCGGCGACCTCGCTGAGAATGTGAGTTGAGAGCACAACTGTGTGTCGTCCCTTCAGCTCGGCAAGCAGCGCACGAATCTCTGCGACCTGAGCCGGGTCGAGGCCTGAGGTCGGCTCGTCGAGGATCAGAACAGGTGGGTCGTGGACCAGGGCCTGGGCGATGCCGACACGTTGTTGAAAGCCCTTGCTGAGGTGCTCGATGAGGCGACCTCCTACCGAGAGCAGGTCCGTGCGTTCGAGAGCACGTTGGACGGCCGCGGGTCGATCTCCTGCTGGGACGGCCCGCAGACGTGCCGCGTAGTCGAGGTAGTCGCGTACGGTCATCGAGGCGTAGAGCGGGGGACGCTCTGGCAGGTAGCCGATGCGCTTGCGACTCTCTCTCGAGTGCTTGTTCACGTCGAAGCCTGCGACGGTTGCTCGCCCTGAGCTGGCGCCTAGAGATCCCGTGAGGATGCGCATTGTTGTCGTCTTGCCGGCACCGTTGGGTCCGAGAAAGCCGAGCACCTCGCCCTCTCCCACCTCGAAGCTGATCTTGTCGACGGCGAGGACCTGGCCGTAGCGTCGTGAGAGTTCCTGCACTTCGATCATGGTGCTTTTTCACCCCTAGCCGTGCCGTAGTCCGGCGCATACGGCAAGTGTGTACCGATCCGAGCGCGGAGAATCAAGCCCATTGAGGGCGCGAACCGATTGGGCTCGTGCAACAATGCGCGACAACTCACCAGGTTAGAGGATGTGATGGACGACGAAGCCGACTTCATAACGACGGGCAATGTGCAGGTTGCACCGGATGACGGCAGCGAGGAGTGCGCTCGTTTCGAGGTGGAGCTCGACGTCTTGTTGCGCCACGACGGGGTGGATCGTCCTCGAGTCGCGGTAAGTGTCAGCAGCGGTGGGGTCTTTGCGGAGAGCGTCGACCATCTGCCGATTGGTGAGCTGGTGCAGCTGGTCGCCGCGATTCCGGGCGGCGCTATGACCGCCCTGGCCACTGTTGAGCGGGTGGTGCTCTCTGAAGAGGCAGCGTTTGTCGGCGGGATACCGGGACTTGGCCTGCGCTTCTTCTTGATGGATGACTCCCTGCAGGTTCGCTGGGATGAGTACCTGGTCGGAGTGAATATCAAGCAGGTGGCCTTGCCCGGTGATCCTGATGCAGCGGAACATCGCCGTGATGTGCCTCTCTTGCTCAGTCGTCGGTCTCAGAAGGAGCCGCGCCGCGGGCTACGCCTGGCACTTCGGGTCAAAGATCGAGACCAGTTGCGCGCGCTCTACACTCTGAATGTGTCGAAGAGCGGCATGTTTGTCGCGACTACCCGGCCGCTGCCCGCGGGCAGCAAGCTCGAGCTCGCCGTTATTCATCCAATCACCGAGCGCGAGTACCCTCTCGAAGGCCTTGTACGTTGGGTTTGTGACGCCGGTGATGAGAGCGAGCAGGGAATGGGCCTGGAATTGCTCTTCCCCGACGGGAGTGAAAACGCCTTCTTACGCTTCGTGAACGAGGGCTGAGGGACGGGACGCGGCGCCTTAGCGGCAGCCGCGAGCGTCGAGCTTCTCGGCTGCGTACAGGTAGTAGCCCATGACCTTGGGCGCGTAGTGGCGACCTTCCTTGATCTGGCGCCGCTTCTCTTTCTTCTTCTCTTTGAGTTCCTTGGCCAGGCCACCCGCGTACACCTGCGGGTAGGTCAGGGCGGCTTCCTTCTTTACCCCATACAGGCTCATCGCTTCTTTGATCCAGGTTTGCACCTCGCCGCGTCCCTGATTGTAGGCGGTCATGGCGAGCATGACGGCGTTCAGGTCGGTGAAGCCCTTGTCTTTGTAGAAACGGTCCAGCGTCTCGAGCCATGAGAAGGCTGCTTTGGTGGACCACTCCCAGTCAGTGCGAGGGTCACTAGGATCGAGACGTCGCCCATAGTCCGGGTTGGGTGGAGCTTTCGCGTAGAACTTACGCTTGTAGTCCAGCTTCACCTTCTCGGGGCACTTGGCGAGCATGCCGTAGTAGCCGTTGTAGGGTCGCGATGCGCCGATCAGCCAGGAGTTGTGCCCGGTCCAGTCGTAGTTGGGGATCTTGCTCTGGGTGACGTCCACCTTGCGGAAGGCTTCTTCTGCAGTGGCTCTGGTGAACTGCATCATGCCGCGTGGGCCGGTGAAGCTGACTGCCAGTTCGCACCAGAGTGACTCCACAAAGGGGATGAATGAGTACGCCTCATGGACTCCGTACTGTGCGGCCTGCGCCTGCACCAGGTCCATGCGGTCTTTATCCCGGGTGGGGCTGCAGACACGGTCCAGGGTGTTGTTCAGGGCGCTTCGGTTGTTGCGCGCCGCAGTCATGAACTGCGAGATGATGCTGGCCAGGGATCGCTGCTTCTTGTCGGGCATCATGTACTTGCGCTCGGGCTGCACCGTCTCGTCCATCTCGCCAAAGCGCAGGAGCACCGCGTTGGCCACGGTGACGGCGCCCTTGTCAGAGCCTTGAGAACTCTCGCATCCGCACTGTCGGAGCATTTCCTCGAGCTCCCTGCTCGCGTTGATGGCGTTCTTCTCGCCGTCCATGGAAGCCTGCATCTGCTCCTCGGCGACTTCCTGGGCTTCTTCAGCCTCAAACTTCGCCTGGATCTGCATCCAGTAGCCGCCGCCAATCGCCAGGATGCCCGCCCCCATGGCGGCGATCTTGCCCGCCTTGGAGAACACCGATTTCACCACGGTGATCCAGTACTTGACCCTCGCTGCCTTGGTCCGCCAGATGGCGAACTTGGCGTACTGCTTGCGGTACCACTTCAGGAACTTCTGGTAGGGGTTGAGACCGGCGTACTCGTCGACCTCCTCCTCGAACATCATGTCGTCTTCAGCGGACTTGGACCGCTTGGGTTTGGCTGCCGACAAGCTCCAGTCGGCGACATCGTCCATGACGATCTCGGCTTCAGTCGCGTACTCAAAGCGCATCCGTACACCGCGCGGCTTGCGAGTGCCGAACATCAAGATGTCGCCAACGTTGAGCTCGGCGACGTCGCCGCCCTCCATGCGGCTGCCCTGTAGCCAAACTGGGCCGGTGATCACTTCGAGTTCGACGTAGTCCGAGCTGCGCAGGATCTTGGCGCGAACGTGCCTCAGTCTGGGCGGTAGCTCGATGAGCAGGTTGTCGCCCCGGTCCGCATCTGCACCGATCTGAATCTTCTGTGTGTCGAAGTCATAGGGGCGAACATCTTCACCATCCTTGATCAACGTGAATCGGATACGGTCCATAGAATTCTCGGTTCAGATGGAGATAGGTGCCTTCGTTGCCTTGTATCGACCCGAGACCCCATGATATCAAAGGGAAGTCTCAAAGATCGCATGCACCTTGTCAATCGCAGCGCGCTGCTGGCGAGGACCCGCATCCGAAGGTTGCCAATCGCGCTAGAGGTTCCTCGATGAGCAGCTCAGACGAGCCGATATTCCTGGAGACGGACACCGGTTGGGGAACAGGAAATTTTGTTGCACCTGGAGCGCACTACTACGTTGGCGTCATTCCTGAGGCTGAGATCCCAGGGGAAATGCCGGTGCTCTACCTTGAGTGGCAGGTCGCCCTGACCCTGCAGGCAGAGGGACAGCGCTCGATTCAGACGGACAAGGAAGTAGCCGGTATCTTGCTCGGTACCTGCAGCGGCGATTACGAAACCATCAGGGTCTCTCACATCGCCATTGCCCGTGATGAAGACAGCTCGCCCGTTCACTTCAAATTCACGTTCTCTGTCTGGGACGACCTGATTGACCAGATGGAGTCCATGAGCCGTGAGGCGGGCGAGGAACTGTTGCTGCTCGGCTGGTACCACACGCACCCCAACATGGCGGTCTTTCTGAGTCGCTACGATCTGCTGACCCACCGGGACTTCCACCGTCCCTACCAGTTCGCGCTGGTCCTCGCCCCACAGGTTGGAACTGCTGACACCTCGGTAGGCTATTTCTGCAATCGAGATGGCGGGACACCCTTGTTGCCAGGTATCCGCCTGTTTGGGGCGATCCCCAGAGGGGAGGTGGCGGGGCGTCTCCCATGGAGATTTCAAGTCCTAGAGGTTGAGGGAGTTGAAGAGGGAGAGTCAGTCGCAGAAGCCTCCAACTCGAGCCCGGTCATCCCCGTGGTCGAGAGCGAAGTGCAGCAGCTTGGGATCGTACGCCGTGAGGCTCCAGAGTGGTTGCTGCTGGGCGAGGACGTCAACGAAGGCCCCGTTCTTCCGATCCTGGAGCAGATGGCTGCCAAGGTGGTTGCCGAGGGCGAAGACCAGCTAGGGGTCTTGCTGGGAACGCAGAACGCTGAGAATCATGTGGTAGTGACTCGTGTGCGGTTCGTTGGCGCCATGAGCGCCAGCACCCAGAAGGAAGAAGACGAACTGTTGGTGGCGTTGGGCTTCATGGCGCGCACTTTTCCTGGACATGGCGAGGAGAAGATCGTCGGTCTGGTGCGAGTGGTGGCGCCGCAGCAGTTCAAGGCGGGCGATTCCTACGATCCATTGACTCACAATATTCGCCTACCAGCACTCCTGGCCCAGCTGGGCTACGACCTTGACGCGGTGCCCTTCCAGGTGGGTCTGGTGCTCTATCCAGGCATAGAGGAAGAGACCTGTCTGTTCCAGGTCTTCGCTCAACACAAGAACTCGAATCCGCTTCCTCTGAGCTCCGTGCAGGCCGTCGCGCCCGCAGCGATGCGGGCCAATGAACGATACGAGCCGATCTGCGAGCCGATCTTCGAGGTGGAGGTAGAGCCCTGCTTGAAGGCCCCTGATGTGCTTTGGGTGGGACGTCAGTCCAGGCGTGACGAGCACATTATTCAGACCAGGAATGACAACCCAGTGGTCCGAGGCAGCGGTATCCCAGAGGGGGCTGCGGCTACAGGCACAATCAACTGGGATGACGTCGAGGATGATCCCGGAGAACGGCATCCACCCAGCGGCTTACCACTTGTGGTGATTCTCATGGCCATCCTTCTCTTCCTGGTGGCTGTGCTGCTTGTCGTGCAGTTGACGGACCCCTTTACCCCTGATGCGCTCCCCGAGGAGGAATCGATGCTTCTTCTCGACGCCGACATTGCAGCCCAGGGCAACCCATTTGAGTACGAGATTGTCGGCTGCGGTGAGGGGTGGTCCTTGTCGGAAGCGTGTCGTCCCACGCTTGCCGAGGATTCTTCTGGTCGACTTGAGTTCCTTCATCTGCGGGCTCTGGATTTCTACACCGAACAGAGCATCGAGTCCCCGGAGGCCTGGTTGGTCCCCGGAGAGGACGATGACCGTCCCCGCCTGCGTCTTGAGGCGCGAGGAGAGGGACACAACTACAGCTTCTCGGTGTCTCGCCGGCATCCTGCCTGGGTCCAGTTCTGGGGCGCCGGAACAGCGTTCTCCGTGAGCCTGGTGATGGCCCCCAGGGGCGCCGAGCTGCTGGCAGTTGACGAGCTCACCTACCTTCGACGCAGCGTCGAGATGGAAATGGATGGCTCTGGGCTCGTGTCGAGCGAGCCGGCGACGGCTGAGTTTGCCTCAGAAGCGGTGGCTACACCGCTCGCAGAGGACGCGAATGATGTCGGCCCTGGGCTCTGGGGCTGGCACAACATTGGCGCTCGGCACCAGGCCAGCTACGACGTCGGTCGCCAGTCCTTTTCAGGGACCCTGCAGGCCTCGGGTGGTGTGGGCGTAGCTGGTGATTGGCGCCTGGAGTATCGACTCAGCGAGGACAAGGCATCTCCGCACAGCATCGTTGTTAACGATGTTGGCTTACGACGTGGAAAGGTCGAT
>CAZEIY010000029.1:0-3686 GCA_964512375.1 uncultured Rickettsiales bacterium
CCCGAATTGCTCGAAGGCGAAGACCGCCAGCGAGCCGAGAAGCTCGCCGAAGCAATCTGTGACAGTGGGGAATTTCTCTGGGCGCTGCGAAGCGAGGACCGGTTCAACACCAACTTCAAGAGCAGTCCCGGGGCAGAGATCGCCTACCACGCGCCGTGTCACCTGCGCACTCAGAGCGTGGGCTTCAAGGGACGCGATCTGTTGCGCAAGATTCCCGGCGTGAAGCCGCGCACGGTGATGGAGTGCTGCGGCCACGACGGCACCTACGCCATGAGCCTTGAGGGCTTCGAGCCCAGCCAGCGCATCGGCAAGAAGGCCTTTGACGGCATGGAAGATGCCAACGCCGAGGTCTGGGCGACGGACTGCCCCCTCGCCGCCATTCAGTTCAAGCAACACGCGGGGCGCAAGCCCATGCACCCGATGAGCATCCTCGCCCGCGCCTACCGCGAGGACGGCTTCAATAAGGAGGAGACATGAGACCCGTTACCCGTGATGAGATCGTCGACTACGTCACCTGGACCGAGCAACGCCCCAGCGCGCGGCCAACAATCCTCGCCGCCAAGGAACTGCGACGCATCCAGGTGCCCGAGTGCTTCACCTTCCTCTTCGAAAACCGCGACACGGTGCGCTATCAGGTGCAGGAGATGATGAGGGTCGAGCGCCTCGTCAAGGAAGCCGACATCATCCACGAAATTACCACCTACAACGAACTGCTCGGCAGCGAAGGTGAACTTGGCTGCTCGCTGTTCATCGGCCTGGACAATGAGCAGCAGCGAGACGTGGCGCTGCGTCGCTGGATCGGGCTGCTGCCCCATCTGTATCTGCGCCTTGATGATGGCACCAAGATACGCGGCAGCTGGGACCCCCGGCAGGTAGGAAGCGACCGCCTCAGTGCAGTGCAATATCTGAAGTTCGATACGGGTGGACAGACGCCGGTGGCAGTTGGCATTGACTTCGACGATCCGCTCATTGGACCAGAGACGAAGCTCTCTCCTGACCAGCGAGACGCCCTCCAGTCCGACCTCAACGGCAACTGAGCGACCCCGGTGCGGTACGCCCTGCGCCTGGTCGGCCTCACGTCTCTGTTGCTGGTCGTCCTCCTGGTCCTGGCGCTATGCAGCGAGTTCAGACCAGCCCCACTCGAGGAGGTCATCGCCCGCTGCGATGACGCTGATGACGGGCTCGATGCCGACAGCCCCTTCACGGTGGTGTCCTGGAATCTGCAGTACGCCGCAGGGCGAGAGCAACACTTCTTCTACGACGGTGGGGACGCCGTCTCTGTTCCCGAAGCAGAGGTCTCCGAGACCCTCGCCGGCATCACCGCTGCCCTCCATACGCTCAAGCCGGACATCACCCTCCTGCAGGAGGTAGACCGTGCATCCGACCGCACCGGGAGGATCGACCAGCTACCTCCGTATCGCGCTGCTGCCGACGCCCCCTGCCAACTGAGCACTCCCTATCACCGGTCACCGTTCGTGCCGCATCCCCCTGGCCAACCCCTGGGCCGCGTGGATATGCACCTGGCCCTGCTCGCGCCTGCCGGCCTCACCAGTGGACGGCGTCATGCTCTACCCCTGCTGGATGAGTCGCGCCTACGCCAGATGTTCAACCTGAAGCGCGCTCTCCTGACAGGTGAGCTCCCTATCTCTGGCGGAGAACAGAAGCTGGCCCTGGCTGTCAGCCATCTCTCTGCCTTCTCAGCGGGTGATGGCACTCTGCAGGAGCAGGTCGACGTCCTACGACGGTGGATGGACGAGCGCCCACCGGGGCAGCCATGGATTCTGGGGGCAGACCTCAACGCCATCCCACCGGGCGACGACCCCTCCAGGCTCGACAGCCACTCAGAGAGCTATCGCGCCGCCCAGCCGGCCCTCGAAGCGCTCCTCGCGACACACAAGAGCGTCTTCCCAAGACCGCTTGAGCCCGCCAGCCGAACCTACCTTCCCTTTGGAGCGAGCGAGCCCGACCGCACGATCGACTACCTCTTCTATGGCGGTCCCCTGGAGCTGCGACGAGCACGGATAGCCAGGGAATACTCGACCCTGTCAGACCATCTCCCACTGGTCGCTCGATTCGCTGTCATCCGCAAGGAAAGTCCCTAGAAACTTCGATTCAACTCAGCCGAGGCGGTCCCCTGTGTTAGAGAGTGCCCGCCCGCCACGATCCAGAATCAAGGAGGAAGTCATGGAAGCACGAGCCGTACGCACCGCCGACGACGCCCGAACGCTCATCGAGGAACGAGAGCTACGCCACGTAAAAGTCGGGGTCTTCGACGTCGACGGCATCCTTCGCGGCAAGTACATGTCAAAGGACAAGTTCCTCTCGGCCCTCGACGGTGGCTTCGGATTCTGTGACGTCGTGCTCGGCTGGGATGCCAATGACGAGCTCTACGACAACGTGAAGTTCACCGGCTGGCACACGGGCTACCCCGATGCTCCCGTTCGGATACTGCCCGAGACCTGCCGTGAGCTGCCCTTCGAAGACACGGTGCTGTTTCTCGGCGAGTTCGACGGTCCAGCCGCTGCGGTTGGGCCTCGCGCCACACTCGGTCGGGTGCTCGACAAGGCAAAGTCCATGGGCCTGCACGCAGACGCGGCACTGGAATTCGAGTTCTTCATGTTCGACGAGACCCCCGACTCGGTACGCGAGAAGGGCTATCGCAACCTGCAGGCCATGGCGCCAGGCACCTTTGGCTACTCGGTGATTCGCAACTCCGTCTGGTCGGAATTCTACGAAGGTCTGCTGCAGTACTCCGAGGACATGGACTTCCCCATCGAGGGACTGCACGAAGAGACGGGACCCGGCGTCCTCGAGGCCGCCATCGGTGTGGACGAAGCCATGGCCGCCGCCGACAAGGCCGCCCTGTTCAAGACATTCACCAAGATCTACGCGCAGAAGCACGACATGATGGCCACATTCATGGCCAAGTGTTCACCTGACTGGCCCGGCCAGAGCGGGCACCTGCACATCTCGCTGCGCAACGACGACGGCACCTCTGCCTTCTACGACCCAGCGGCCGAGCACAGCATGAGCAAGATCATGTGCCACTTTGTAGCGGGCTGCCAGGCGCTGATGCCCCAGGTGCTGGCGATGGTCTCGCCGACCATCAACTCCTACAGCCGCATGGTGCCGGGAGCCTGGGCACCGACCAACGCTACCTGGGGAGTAGAAAACCGCACCTGTGCCCTGCGCGTGATCCCTGGATCAAGGAAGAGCCAGAGGGTCGAGTACCGCCTATGCGCAGCAGACGTAAACCCATACCTGGGTCTCGCCGCGGTGCTCGCCTCCGGTCTGTATGGCATTGAGGAGAAGCTCAAGCTGAGCCCTGGCCTCGAAGGCAACGCGTACACCCAGGACCTCCCCCCCGAGACCGCGCTGCCGACGACCCTGTGGGACGCGGCCCAGGCCCTCAAGGCCAGCAGCCCCGCGCGGGCTGCATTCGGCGATGACTTCGTCGATCACTTCGCCGCGACCCGGGAGTGGGAGGAGCGCGAGTTCCGCAAGGCGATCACTGACTGGGAACTGAAGCGATACTTCGAGATCATCTGATGCTGGACACCCTGCAGCCTGCTGGAGCGTGCTGAGGGGGGACGGATTACAGGACTGGGCCCACGGGCCTTAGGGCCCTCGAGTGGTATGCCGCTACTTCGGTGCGTACGGAACTTTGTAACTGCCCGCCGGTACTT
>CAZEIY010000029.1:3696-4859 GCA_964512375.1 uncultured Rickettsiales bacterium
GTTGACGGCAGTCTCTATGTGGAGCGTGCCCTCGCCACTGATGCCGGGATTGATCAGCGACTGAGCGCCGCGCGAGCGGCGCGCGAGGACTGGCGCGCGACTCCACTGTCCGATCGCATCAAGCTGCTGCGTTCGCTGGTCACTCACTTCGTCGCACGGGAAGCAGCGATCGCAGATGAGATCAGCTGGCAGATGGGCCGCCCCCGGAGCCAGAGCGCCGGAGAAGTGGCCGGCTTTGCGCAGCGAGCGAGCACCATGCTCGATCTCGCCGAACCTGCGCTGGCCGATGTCATCCCACCACCACTGGCTGGCTTCACTCGCTTCATCCGGCGCGAGCCGCTAGGCCTGGTGTTCTGCCTGGCTCCCTGGAACTACCCCTATCTGTGCGCGGTCAACGCGATCATCCCAGCGATGGCTGCAGGTAATGTCGTGCTGCTCAAGCACTCCGCTCAGACCCCTCTGTGTGCCGAGCGCATCAGCCAGGCAGCTCAAGCAGCAGGGCTTCCCCCAGGCGTCTTTCAGCACGTCCACTGCAGCCATGCACAGGTGGCGCAGACCATCGCAGACCCACGGGTCGACTTCGTGGCCTTTACGGGCTCGGTGGAAGGCGGTCGCGCCGTCCAGCGAGCCGCCGCATCCCGCTTCATCGCCACGGGCCTCGAGCTCGGTGGCAAGGACCCCGCCTATGTGCGCGCTGATGTACAGGTCGAGCACGCCGCCGAGAACCTCGTCGATGGCGCATTCTTCAACTCCGGCCAGAGCTGCTGTGGCGTCGAGCGAATCTATGTTCACGACGATGTCTATGACGACTTCATCGACGCCTTCGTCAGCCACGTTCACAGGTACCGACTTGGGAACCCTCTCGATCCAAACACCAACCTCGGCCCGATGGTGCGCAGCTCAGCTGCTGACTTTGTACGCGGTCAGGTGGCCGCGGCCATCTCTGCCGGCGCCAAGGCACTCATCGACGCCTCGCGCTACGAGGCTGCCCGCGACGAGGGGCCCTACCTCGCGCCCCAGGTTCTGACCGAGGTCGACCACGGCATGGCCGTCATGAGTGAGGAGAGCTTCGGTCCGGTGATCGGCATCATGGCGATCGGCAGCGACAACGAAGCGATCTCGCTGATGAATGACAGCCGCTACGGCCTCACCGCTTCGATATG
>CAZEIY010000029.1:4869-19549 GCA_964512375.1 uncultured Rickettsiales bacterium
GCAGCGACAGCACTCGGCAATCACCTGCAGACAGGCACCGTCTTCATGAACCGCTGCGACTACCTCGATCCACTGCTCGCCTGGGTAGGGGTCAAGGACTCAGGCCGAGGCTGCACCCTCTCTTCCATCGGCTACGAGAGCCTGACCAGGCCCAAGTCCTTTCACCTGAGAATGGTGGAGTGATGACCGGCGCGCCCCTGCACGGCAACTGGAACTACCCCACGGCTGTGCGCTTTGGCGCCGGACGCATCCAGGAACTCGCACAAAACTGCCGCGAGTTGGGTATGAAGCGTCCCCTCCTCATTACCGATCGGGGCCTCGCTAAGCTGCCGATCGTCTCCCGCGCGCTCTCGATCACCGAGGAAGCGGGACTTCCAACCGCCCTGTTCTGCGACATTGAAGTCAATCCAGGTGGAGCCAGCGTCGACGCCGGCACCAGCGTCCTCCGCGAGGGCGAGCACGATGGTGTCATCGCGTTTGGGGGCGGTAGCGCGCTTGATGTCGCCAAGGCGGTCGCTCTCATGGCCCACCAGAAGCGTCCGCTGTGGGATTTCGAGGACATCGGCGATAACTTCGCCCGCGTCGATGAGGCCGCTATGGTCCCAGTGGTCGCCGTGCCCACGACCTCGGGCACCGGCTCTGAGGTGGGTCGCGCCTCCGTCATCGTCCACGAAGAAAGCCACCGCAAGGCCATCATCTTCCACCCGCGCATGCTGCCCGAGCGGGTGCTCTGCGATCCCGAGCTCACCGTCGGCCTACCAGCATCAATAACGGCGGCGGTAGGCATGGATGCGCTGAGCCACAACCTCGAGGCGCTCTGTGCTCCGGGCTTTCATCCTCAAGCAGATGGGATTGCGCTCGAAGGCATGCGACTCGTCGATTGTGCCCTACGCCGTGCCTGGCGCGATGGCAGCGACATCGAAGCTAGGGCCCAGATGATGGCCGCCTCGCTCATGGGAGCCACCGCGTTCCAGAAGGGCCTGGGAGCCATGCACTCGATGAGCCACGCCATGGGCGGCGCGCTCAACTGCCCGCACGGACTCACCAACGCAGTCGTCATGCCCTATGTGCTGCGCTTTAATTGTTCCGCCATCGAAGAACCTATGGAGCGCCTCGCGCGGGTCCTTGGACTGTCGCAGCCCGGCTTCGAAGCCGTACTGCGCTGGGTGCTCGAGCTGCGCGAAGCGCTGGGTATTCCCCATACAACCGAAGCGCTGGGCTTCACAGAGGAACACGCCACGACTCTCGCGCCCGCCGCCGCCGCCGATTCCACGGCACCGACGAATCCAATCCCACTGAATGAGGGCGTGTTGAGCGAGCTGTTCCTGCGCGCGCTGCGCGGTGACTTACGTTGAGGACCCCATCGTGAGCGCTGCAATAGACCCCCATGATGGATTCGGTATCTCGGCACGACAGTGGCGGCGCCGAGTCTTCGCTGCCACCTGGCTCTCCTACGCGGGCTACTACTTCTGCCGTAAGCCCTTCTTCATAGCCAAGCCAGCGCTCAGTGAAGAGCTTGGCTGGGACCCGGCAATGCTCGGCTACATCGGGACTGCTTACCTGGTGGCCTACACCATCGGCCAGTTCATCGCCGGTGCCGCAGGCAACAAGTGGGGACCTCGGCTCCTCTTGCTCACAGGTATGGCGGTGAGCATCGTCGCCAACCTGGGCTTTGGGCTCAGCAACTCCGCCGGAACGTTCATGGCGCTGATGGTCGTCAACGGACTCGCCCAGGCGACGGGCTGGGCAGGGAACGTCGGCGCAATGGCTCCGTGGTTCCGGCGCGCCGAGCGCGGCACGGTCATGGGCGTATGGGCTACCAACTACCAGGTGGGCGGTGTACTCGCCAACACGCTGACCGCCTGGATTCTCGGCCGCTGGGGCTTTGAAGCCAGCTTCTTCGCAGGCTCCGCCGTTCTGCTTGTGGTCTGGGGATTCTTTGTCTTCAACCAGCGAGACAAGCCGGAAGATCTCGGGCTCCCCCCGATCGCTGACGAAGAGGAAGAAGATACAGCAAGCGGAGACAAGGGCAGCCAGTCAGGGAGCGGGCTCGCTGGCTGGTCGCGTCAGGTCTGGACCAACGTGCTGTTGGTCGGCGTGTTCTACTTCTTCGTCAAGTTCATCCGCTACTCACTGTGGTCCTGGTCACCGCTGCTACTACGTCGCGACTTCGGCCTCGATCTGGACGATGCGGGCTATCTCAGCACCGCATTTGATCTAGCTGGTATCGCCGGAGTGATCGTTGCCGGCTGGCTCTCGGACAAGATGTTCTCTGGACGACGGGCGCGCATCAGCTTCCTGTTCATTGTGGGCATGGCAGCCTCGTGCCTGATGCTCTATCTGCTCGGACCAAGCAGCCTGCTACTCTTCGGCATCAGTATCGCACTGGTGGGTTTCTTCCTCTACGGCCCCGATGCGTTGATGACCGGCGCGGGAGCCATCGAGGTCGGTTCACTACAAAGTGCGACCCTCGCAGCGGGCATCATCAACGGCATGGGCGGGGTGGGCAGTGTCGCCCAGGAGCTGCTCCTCGGACGCCTGCTCAACACAAACAAAGTAGTAGGCAACTGCTTCAGCTACCTGTTGGAAGGAGACACTTGGCACCTGGTAGGCCAGCAGTGCCAGTCACACTCGGGGATTTCCCAGGTCTTCGGTTTACTGCTCGGCTCCAGTGTGGGTGCCGCGCTCGCTCTCAGTGTGCTCTTGTGGCGCGTGAAGCGCGGAGAGGCGGACCTCTGAACGCGCAGTAAGGCACCTTCCGCTCAAGGCTTCTTCCTGCGGCGCTTTGGAGGCGCAATCATCTTGACGATGTCGTCTGCCATCATGTCCAACAGCCTGGTCGGCTCGATGTGATTGGTGTTGAGCTGGAGCCTGGTCTCTCGGCGAAACAGGATCTCGCCGCTCGCGGTGACCACCTCGACCCACACAGCGGCGCGATCGTTTCGCACGGTGAAGGGGGCGACCCGATAGAAATCGGTCACTTCGCCATAGACCACAGCATCAACCTTGTGCTCGGACGCCACTGCGAGCGCGCCCGCACGGCTCCATCCCTGACGCGCGGTACGAAGACTATACTCACTCACCAGCACCGTTAACCCTTTGATCTTGCCCAGCGACTTGAAAAAGGACTTCTGCGCATACAGACCCGTATCGACAGAGTCACGAGGGTCGCTGCTCTGATGGTCTCGAAAAGGCAACACAAGGATCGAGGATGGGACGACAAGCTGCCTGACCATCCTCTGGTCGGCAGGTCGGCTAAGACACTGCGCATCCAGGCATCGAGCACCCAGCTCACAGTCCTCATCGAGACGGCAGGATCGGCCCGGAGCACGGCATTCACTCTTCGAACAGATGCGGTCACCCTTGCAATCCATGTCACTGGTGCAGGCGACCGCAGTGTCCGCAAGAACAAGCCCTGCACCGACCACCAACCAACAGACCAGTGCTCTCACCGCGTTCTCCGCTCAGGCCGCCCGAAACTCGATGAGTGACGGATCTTCAGCCTCCAAAGAGTCAGGATACTGAACAGGAATATCAGAGACACGGCAGCACCGAGTCGCAGGCTCAGAGAACGGAATCGCAGCTCGACCGGACCTCTGTGGGCGGCAGGCAGATGCACTGCAATGAGCCCCTCATGCGAGCTCACTTCTACTCCTTCACCAGCCTTGTAGGCTCGCCACCCGCGGTAGTAATTCTGGTTGATCACCAAGGTGGCTGGGCCAGTGGTGTCGACATCCACCTGCAGTTGATTCGCACCAAGTCGCAAGGGACCCGCCGCCCCCTCTCCCTGCTCAATCCACGCTTCGCCGCGCCAGCGGGGATTCAGGATGGCCTGGTCATCAGAGTTCCATGTGTACAGGGGGCGAACCGCCAGTCCCTCCGCTGGAGGTAGATCCTCAGCGAGGTACAGAGCACCGACGTTGCTGCGTGCCGCCAGGTAAGGGACGAGGTCATAGCTCCTACGCGATGGGCTCGGCGGATCGGGCAACAAGACGGTGTGGAAGTTCGACAAGCCCTCATCTGGCGATGGCACTGGGCGCCCGGCGATATCGACAAAGGTCGTGGGCTCCTCGAGGCGCTCAAAAGACGCTTCGCTGAAGATGGAGCCGTACAGCGAGGCACTTGCATAGGCCTGTGGAAGCAACAACAACAAGACCAGGCCAAGGAGCGCGCCGGGCCGAGCGAGAAAGCCACCTCGTCCCTGGCTCCAAACCTGCAACCAGGCGAAGCCCAGGCCCGCACTGAGGCAGAGCCACAGCGCCAGGAAGAACGAGGTGTAGCGGTAGCTCTCTCGGATGGCCGAGAATCCGGGCAGCCAGTGCACGAGGCTGAGCAGGCTGACATTGAAGCCGCCTCCGGCTTCCCAACCCATCGCCGCGGTGGCCACAAGTAGCGCAGCCAGCGGGAAGGCCTGTCTCGAACAGCGTCGAAAGGCCACAACCGCCAGCACACCTGCAATCAGAGCCATACCCGCGTGGTCGTATTCGACACTAAGGGGGATTCCTGCCGCGCTGTACTCGGTGCGCTCCGGCAGCATCGAGAACAAACCCCAGGTCGGGCGCACCAATAAGGACCACCACGGCGCTGGATCGTCGTAGTTGACGGTGCGGCCCCCTCGAGAGTGAACAAACTCCAGCATGGGGAGGAACTTCACCGCGCCAAGACCGGCACAAAGAGTCATTGCAGCAACGAGGCTGCGGATAGCCTGGCGAGCGCCGACAAGCGCCCAGAGCACCATTTGAAGCCCCGCGAAAGCAAGGCAGAGCTGCATCTGCACGCCACCAACAAGGAGGAAGGAGGCTGCCAGGGCTACCCAGAGGACGGCGCGCGAGGGCCTGCGTTCCCGAGCCGCTCTCAGAACGAGGTAGAGGAATCCAGGCACCAGGGCCAGGAAGCAGCTCTCATAGAAGCCCACCGCCACACCGCCGGGAATCCAGCCGCACACGGCCATCAGCAGTCCGACCACCAGGGCTGGTTGGGCGTCCAGACCCAGCCACTCCCGAGACAGGCCGTAGCTACCGATCGCAGCCGCCACCAGGAGCAGCACAATGTTGACCTTCATCCCGATCGCCTCGCCCAGGAGCAAAATGGTCAAGAAGCTGGGACTGAAGCTGCCGTCACTGGGGTGCGCGTACGACGGCAGCCCACCTTCCAAGAAGGGATTCCACAAGGCGAAGCCGCCGTGTCCGAGCAGACCGTCTCTAGCGAAATTTGCGTGCTTCGCGGCCTCGAGCCAATCGTAGGCCCGATAGAGGTCCGCGTTGATGATCGCACTGGCCTGGAGCCACAGCGGCGAGCTGACCGCGAGCGCGACGAGGCTCAGGACCAGCAACTGAGGGGCGTGGCGCCATCGGCTAGCATCGCGGCTCTCCTCAGTCATGACGAGTCTCCATGGGCAAGGACCTCTTCGACGTCCACCTCGTAGGTTCCGCAGCTTGTGCTCAGCAACAGCGAACGTCCATCTTCGCCGAGCTCGAGGCTCTTGTTCTGTCCTCCCAGGCGCAGTCGTCGAAGCAGGCGGCCGTCATCGAGGGAGCGCAGATCAAGGTGATTATGAAACATGCTGGTGCTGGCGAGGACCCGAAGCGAGGGCAGCGATGCGAGAGCGCGTACCCCGAAGCTCGCCCGCAACCGGCGAAGGGGGCGCATCGCCCAGGCATCGACCACCAGCACAGACGATTCATAGAAGCGAGATATATAGAGCTCACCCCGCTGTGGGTCTCCGACAACTGAGTAGCTGAAGCCGCCTATATCGAGGTGGCGTATCAGCTCGCCGCTGCTCGCATCCAGCTCTCGAAGCCGGTGTCCTGGCGACAGAGACACGCTGTATAGGCGCTGGCCCAGAGGTGGCCCCCAGTCCTGAAGAGACAGATCCTCGACATCACCCAGGGTGCCCGTTGGGGTGAAGTCAGCGCGCTGATCCAGCTTCCTGGTGATCGGATCGTATTCATACAAATGTGGACTGGCCTCGCAGCCGAGCAATAACCTCGCTGTATCGGGGCTCCAGAGCGTGCTGCTCACCCAGCAGGGGACATCGATCTGCGCTCCAAGGTGTCCCCCCTCGTCCATGGGCAGATCCAGCAAGGTCGTGCTGCGCTCAGCAAAGTCCTCTGGGATGCTGGTGACCAGAAACCGCCCCGCGCTGGGGAGCGCCACGATCTCTTCGGGGGCACCTCTGCTTGTCTGGACGTCGTGCAGCGCCGGGGACGACAAGCGCCCCTGCGCACCGCGAGCGAAAACGCGAATACGCCCCTGCTCACGCTGAACGACCGCGAGCGCTGGCGCTACTCCAGCGGACGAAGCCGCAAGATCGAAGGCCGCACACTCATCTCCCAGGCGAGTCACGCCCCGCAGGTCACTGTCAGCGCAGGAGGGCAGCTCGGCCAGCAGGTTGATGGCTACCATGCCGCCAGAGAGGGTCGCGGCAATACTCAGTGCCGCAGGCCAGCGAATCGGCGGGGTCAGGGGATCGAAGAAGATCGGCAGAGTGCGCAGCGAAGTTCTCGACACCGCCATCACCAGGAGACCAATGGCTGCGACAGTAAGGGCTCCAACCGGGCCAAGCTCTGGCATCCACCGAGCTCCCAGGACAGCCGCTGCAAGCACGACGACCATCGCACCTCGACGGCCACGCCCCGCTGACCATCGACCGCGCTGGGGCACCAGGATAGCCAATGCAGCAAGAGTGGCCACGACTCCGGGTAGCACTCTGTTCGCCCAACCCGGCGGACAGGAATCCAGAGAGCCCACGAACTCATACAGCGTGCCCGTACTGTGGGTAGCCAGGAGGTTCGCCGCGAAGAGCGCTGAACAAAGCGCCAGGCCGTGTACATACAGCCTCTCGACGATGGGCTCGGAGGCTGGCGTCCGCTCAAAACCGCCGAGCGAGAGACCATCCTCGGCCAGCCGTGCAGCCAGCGTTCCGAGCAGCAAGACAGCCATGCTCAGACCATCGAGAAGCACGGCGAAGCCACACACCAGCAGCAGCGCGATGGCTTCGACAACGCCGGACACCTGGGTGAGCACTCCCAAGGGCAGGCCAGGCGCCCATCGCCGTACCGCAAGCACCAAAGCGCCCAGTCCAATGACCAGGGCAGCGAGGCTTGCAGGACTCCGAAGCGCCGCATCCAGAGTCCAACCAGCTGGCAGCAGCAGCCCCATCACACGATGACTCACGCTGCTCAGGCCGGGAACATTCAGCCAGCCAGCAAAGTGAACGTAGAGCCCGCCTGCGATGGCGGCGAACAGCAACGCGCCACTCTGCCCAGGTCCTGGGGGCCCCCTGGACGACAGAGCCGGCACCGGCAGCCAGGAGGGCCGCAGTCCTCCTGCGAGGAGGAAGACGATGAACAGCCAGCCGATGCTGGCCGCCTTCAACGAGGCTGCGACACCGGGGGGCTCGAACCGATAGTGGAGGGCGTGACTCCCGGGCGGCACCTCAACGCCGGTGTGGACGCCATTCACCGGGAAGGTATCCAGCGAGGTGCCGTCCCCATCATGAACCCTCCAGCCACGGTGGAAACGCTCCCGCATCACCACCACCGAGGGATCGGAGGCAATCACCTTGATTGGCCCGGTGCTGGCGCAGCTCACCTGGGCAGCCCGCCGCGCCCGAGACGCCAGCGGCCTCTCCAGGAGAGCTGGACCACGGGTGCGCAGTTCTCTACCGAGCAGCCTCTCGCGGAGCGCATCCGGGCCCGACACAACGGTCATCGAGTCGGGCGAGTAGCAGCGCGGCACCACATCGTCGATCCTCGTAATGACTCCCTGTGCGCCGACCGCAACGTGTATCCCGTAGAGCCTCATCACCCGCCGCCCGAGACCACCCTCAGCGAACAACGCCGCCAGGGCCGGGGGATCGACAGACTCCAGGGGCTCTGCCTTTGGGCTACTGCTCATCAAGGCATCAGCGAGAGGACGAATGAGCAGGGTCGAACGAGCCGTTGGCATCCGCGTCCGTCCCGCGAGACCGCGAATCCCAGTCGAGTGGCCCAGGTGCACCGGCCAGCGGCGGTGAGCCAACTCAGACGATATCTCGACTGCATCTCGCTCGAGCTCAGCCCGCGGCAGATCGAGCATCGCCTCTGGGCTGTACTGGAAGTCGTGCAGATCGGCCAGATCGGTGATGTCCAGATAGCCGTCTCGTAGCAGAGCAACATCGACACCCGCGACTCGGTTCTTGAGGTCGATCGGCTGTGACGGAACCGCGGCATGGAAACGAACACACAAGAGCACCAGATCCAGGAGCACAAGCCCGAACAGCAGGCTGTCGCGACGACGCCCTGGGGAAGTCCTGGCCAGCAGCCAGCCAGCAAGGACAAGCGCAACGAGGGCCTGCACTACTCCGAACAGGTGCCCACGCCACTGCTGAGCGTTCTGCCACAGTTCAGCACCGGGTAGCAGCTTGAGAAGGACACCTAGAATCAAGAGCCCGGCGAGGACAGCCACCCAGCCCGACAGGTCTTCACGGAGACGCCGCAGAGGAGACTCGGACGAAAGCAATCGGTCGAGTCCAAGGGCTGCCAGGACCGAGCCGCTGAGCACGGCCACGGCGGCGTAGAACAGATTGACCGGATGAGTAAAGACCAACAAGGGGGCGAAGAGATAGCGCAGCCCCCATAGCTCCGGGCTGATCGCCGCTGCGATGAGCAGGGCGGTGAACACCGCGAGGCGACGATGGCGCCCTTCCAGGTGGCGTAGAGCGAGGAGTGAAGCGACACCAAGCAGGCTGCCCGCAGAGAAGTCCCGGCCAAACCAGGAGGTCTTGGCGACCAGCCAGCCTGGAAGGTTCCAGAACGAGAAGCGCTCGTGTGGAGGCAGCGAGAGGAGGCTGAAGCGATTGCCGACGAGATCAAGGTCACGCAGGTGCTCGAGGTAAGGAACGTATCCGGGAGCACCCGCCGCCAGGGCCAGAGCGCTGATCAAGACCGCCCAGCGCAACCCAAGGCCGCGCACGAAGACCCACAGCCCCCATGCGGCACAACACGCTGCCGCCCAGCGCAGGTGCGAGCCCAGCAGGAGCAGGGCGAGCGCACCTGCCGCTACGGCCGCCCAGCGCAGGCGGTGAGCAGGCGCGCTGGACTGATGAAGTCGCTCACTGGCCCCGAGCAGCACCGGGAACCACAGATAGACGGCGAGGGCGTCGACGTGCAGGTCGATGAATGCTGTGGAGCCCACAGTACCGAGGCACACGCCGGCACCGGCCAGGGTCGCACTGCAGCGGGACGCCCCAAAGACGAGCGCTAACCAACGCACAGACAGGAGCACAAGCAGGGCATGCAGACACATCGCTACTGGCAGAGCGAGCCACACGGGCAGAACGCCAAGGAGCCAGACGCCGGGGTAGAAAGGGCCCATGGGCACCACACCTGAAAACAGACTGGTGCCACCCAGGCTGCCCGGCACCCAATAGGGGTTGAGGCCCTGGCTCGAGGCAAAGCGCAGCCACTCCCAGGTCGATATCGGGCCATACAGCGCGTCATCGGTCAGGTCGATTCCACCACCGCACAGGAAGGGGCCTGAGACGACCAGCACGGCGCACAGCGCTACGGTGAGTTGACCGATACTCCCAGCTACTGGCTTGCCCACCTGGGCCCCCTCACCTTCTTCAGGCTCGACGAGTAGCGCTCATCATCGCGCAAACCACGACAGACGTCTCATTGGCCGCCCCCATGCGCTGCTCTCGACTCAAGCCGCCCTGGGCTCAATGAGAGGTGGCAGCGGAAGTTCCAGGCTGTGCGCGAAGAGGCGCAGGAGCTCCGCTTCTTCGATCGCCAGGTGACCGTCGTCGAGGACGCATACCACGGCAGCTGAGAGGAACTGACTCTTGATGGCCGGGGAGGCTCCGGCGAGACGGCTGATCGAATGCTCGAGGTCCGCGAGCTTCCAGGTGGGGAGTGGACCGGCCGCAGGTAGGGCACCCCGCAGCTCTGCCAGGGCTCGGTTCCAAGCGGCGGCCGCGGCGGCTGGCTCGCTGTGCCCTTCGGCAGCGAGCACACTCAAACACAGCTCAATGTCAGGAAGGACCTCTCTGAGGTTTCGGAACTGCTGCAGGGGACGAACAGCTCGGCCCAATCGTGCATCAAGCCGACGCCGAAAGAGGCGCTCAAGGGTGAACTCGAAGACGTCGATCTTGCCGTCGGCTGCAGCGAGCACGCTCATGATTCCCTCTGCCTTGCGCAGTTGAGCATCCGACAGAGAGCGAAGTCCTGGCAGCACCAGGTCGGCCAGAGGCAGACGGAGAGAGCGATCCATGGCATCCAGCGAAGAAGTCAGGCGCAGCACCTCGCTGAGTTCTGAAGCTGCCAGGCGATCCTTCAGCGCGCTGAGTTGGAGTTGGCGAACCTCATCGTCGCGGTCCAGGAGCAGGGCGTAGAGAATCGAGACTGCACCCAGAGGGTCGTGGGCCGCGGCTACGGCTTCGGCGGGCAGCAAGGACAGCAAGGCCGCGCTCAACTTCAGGTGCGCGCTATCAATCGTACCGACCTGATCGACCACCTGCTGCGGAGTAATTCCTAGACGCTCGCCGCCCGAAGCGGCTGCCAGACCAGCAACGGCGCTACTACCTGGCCCATCTGCCGCCTGCGAAGCAGCACTGTACAAGCCCGAAGCAGCCCCCGAATCAAGGCGCTCGATTCGATCAAGCAACGGAGGATGAGTAGCCATGAACTGGAACCACGACTCCTTCCAGCCCACCTTGCCAAAGAACATGTGGCTGGCTTCTTCCGCTCGTGGAGAGAGCACCACACTGCCTTCAGCGACCCCACCGATCTTCTTAAGAGCGTCAACCAGCCCTGCTGTATTGCGAGTGAACTGTACCGACGAAGCATCGGCGAGGAATTCCCGCTGCCGTGAGATTCCGGCCTTGATGAGTTGTCCCATCCACCAGCCCACATAGCCCACGACCACTAACACCAGGCCGACCGCGAGGATGGCCAACACGCCTCCACCGCCGCCCTTTGAGCTGGACCGTCTTCGGCCTCCGAACCGCATGCTTCGCAGGATCACGCGACCGGTCAAGCCGATCAGGAGAATCCCATGCAGCACGCCGATGAGACGAATATTCAGGCGCATGTCACCGTTTAGAATGTGACTGAACTCATGACCGATCACAGCTTGAAGTTCATCCCGATTGAGCTGGTCCAGAGCCCCCTCGGTCACCGCCACCGCTGCATCATCAGGACTCCAACCAGCAGCAAATGCGTTGATTCCATCCTCACCGTGCAGCACATAGATGCCCGGTACCGACACCCCGGACGCGATCGCCATCTCTTCGACGACATTAACGAGGGTGGCGTAGCGCAGATCGTCGTAGCTGCTGATCACCTCGGTGCCGCCAAGCGCCTCGGCCACCGCCCTGCCGCCATCGGACAGACTGAGTGTCTTGTAGAGGCTCCCCAGGCCCACCAGCAGGAGCACTCCGATACTGACCGCCGCGAACAGCTCCAGGTTCCAGAAGAAGAGCCCTCCGAAGGCTGCAGGCGGTGATCCCCCGGTCAGGTTCGCATCGACAGCATCAAGAGCCTCTATGCCGTACATGTGCGGAGCCATGACCGGACAGATCGCCAGATACAGGACGACAATGATCAGTAGAACCGCCAGGACAAACAGCACAACGAGCCGCGTGGTCGCCTGGCGGGCTTCGTCCTGGTGCTCAAAGAAGTTCACAGGATCCCGACCTCAGTCCTAGCAGGCTGAACTCCTGCACACAGCATCGCTCAGAAAGAGACGGAAGGAGCCTGCTTCTCGGCCTCGCTCTCGACCTCCCATAGAGTCGCTCGCTCAAAGCGGAACATGCCGGCGAGGATGTTGTTTGGGAAGATCTCGGTAGCGATGTTGTAGGCAGTGACTCCGTCATTGAAGCCCTGTCTTGCAAAAGCGATGCGATTCTCGGTCGAGGTGAGCTCTTCCATCAACCGCCCCATGTTCTCGTCCGCTTTGAGATCGGGGTAGGCCTCAGAGACCGCAAACAGCTTGCCCAGCGCTCCTGTGAGCAGCGACTCGGCACCCATCAGGCCGCCCATGGCCTCTGCATTCCCCGGATTGGCACCTGCCGCGGCAACGGCACCTGCCGCACCATTACGCGCCGAGATGACCGCTTCGAGGGTCTCGCGCTCGTGCGCCATGTAGCCCTTAGCGGTCTCGACCAGGGTCGGAATGAGATCGTAGCGACGCTTCAACTGCACATCGATCTGCGCCCATGCGTTCTTGTAGCGATTCCTCAGCGTGACCAGCTTGTTATAGATTCCAATGACCACGAAGACCGCGACCGCAATGGCTGCTAGCAGCCCCACTCCAAAGACTAATGACATGCCTTGTTCCTTCCCCAGGGATGTGACTCAGAGAGAATAACCCACTAGAGTTCCGATATGCCGTCATTGAGACTTCAATTCAAGAAACTGCTCTTCGCAAGTACAGTATCACTGGCTCTGTTCTCGAGCCCCATCGCTCTAGGTGGCGAGGATGCCTCCGCCGTCGACCCTGACCTACGCGAGCTGCTCAATGCCACGGACGACCTACAGCGTGGCGAGTCGAGCATGGCGAAGGTCGAGATGCACATCAAGACCTCGCGCTTTGAGCGCACCGTGTCGATGACCGCCTGGAGTGAGGGCACCGACAAGTCACTCATGGTGATCAATAGTCCGGCGCGAGAGAAAGGCATCTCGACGCTGAAGGTAGGCGACAACATCTGGAACTACCTGCCAAAGGTCGACCGCACCATGAAGGTGCCTGCCTCAATGATGTCGGGCGCGTGGATGGGCAGCCACTTCAGCAACGATGACCTGGTGAAAGAGAACCGCCTGTCCGAGGAATTCAGCTACGCGCTCACCTCGCGACCACCAGACAACCCCGAGAAAGCCTGGGTGATCGAGCTCAAGCCAAAGCCCGACGCGCCGGTGGTGTGGGGACGTGTCGTGGTCCGAGTGCGTGATACCGACCGCCTGCCCATCGACATGCGCTACTACGACGAAGACGACAAGCTCGTACGCACCCTCAGCTACCACGATGTTCGCGATATGGGTGGACGCCCCGTTCCGGCACGCATGCGAGTGGTGCCGGCCGACAAGCCCGGAGAGTTCACCGAGATCACCTACCAGGAACTCAAGTTCGACGTGTCGATCCCGGCATCGACCTTCACTCTCCAAGCCCTACGGAAGTAGCTGAACCCGATGTTGCTGAGCATCGCATGGCGCAATCTCTGGCGCTATAGGCGCCGTACCCTGATTACAGCCAGCGGCATGGCGGTGGCGATGAGCCTGGTCCTGGCTATTGCGTGCATGCAAGACGGCATGTTCGAGATGATGAACGACGTGTTGGTGCGGCAAACGCTCGGCCACGCGCAGGTCGTGCATCCAAAGTGGCCTACAAGCCAGTTGATGCACGACACCGTGGACGCAGAGATTGTCAGCATAGCGGCCGCACTACCTGAAGTTACCGGCGCATCAGGACGAATGTTCGTCTACGCGCTTGCCGCATCGGAGAGCGCATCGGTAGGTGCCCGCTTCATCGGCATCCATCCCAAGGCCGATCGGATCATCACCGACTACGACAAACAGATCGTCAAAGACCAGGGCCGATTCCTTTCCGAAGGTGAGGCTGGCGAGGTCGTCATTGGTGCCGGATTGGCAAGAGAACTCAGCTTAGAGACCGGTGATGAGTTGCTCTTCCTGGGCCAGGCAGCAGATGGCGGCATGGCAACTGAGTTGCTCACGATCGTCGGCATCTTTAGCAGCGGCCTGGACCAATTGGACCGCTCGGGCGCTTATGTACATCTAAGCACCCTGCAGACGCTGCTCGCTCTTGAAGGCCAGGTGCACCAGATCATGCTGGTGGGAGAGCACCTCTCTACCAGCACTGCCCTTCGAGATGCTGTACGCGTAAAGCTGGGCGAAGCCGAGGCCGTAGAGGTTCGCGACTGGAAGGATGCCGACCCCAATCTGGCCAAGATGATGGGCATGAAAGACGTCGGTCTCTACATCATGCTGTTCATCATGTTCTCGGTAGCAGGGCTGGGAGTGCTCAGCACCATGCTCATGAGCGTGTTCGAACGAACCCGCGAGCTAGGTGTGCTCCGCTCGATAGGCATGACCCGGCTGCGCATGATGACGATGGTCATTCTTGAGAGCATCATGCTCACCGCAGTCGCGAGCGCCCTGGGGCTGTTGCTGGGTGGCTTCCTTGACTGGCTGCTCATTGAGTATGGATTCCCCTATGCGACGCCTGACGGTAAGGGGGTCAGCTTCATGGGCGTCACCTTCCCGCCCAGGTTCTACGGAGTCATCACGCTCAAGCCCATCGTAATCACCCTGGTCTTTATGAACGCGGTTGCCTTCCTGGCCGCCCTCTGGCCCGCTCTGCGGGTCGCCAGGCTGCGACCGGTCGAAGCGATGAGGGAGCACTGATGCTACGGCTCGCCCTGCGCAACCTGCTTCGTAACTGGATCCTCTCTGGCATCTGCTGTGGTGCGGTCGCCCTGGTGCTTACCTTTGTGATCATGGGTAACAACATGAACCATGGCTCGTACCTGGCCATGCTCGATAAAGGAATCAGCACAACAGCTGGCCACGTCGTCGTGCAGGGTGAAGGCTGGAATGACGACCCCGACCCACTCGAGCATCGGGTTGAAGATGCCGCTGCTATCTCCGCCATCGTCCAGAAGATCCATCCCAAAGCAGCTGTC
>CAZEIY010000030.1:0-1865 GCA_964512375.1 uncultured Rickettsiales bacterium
GGTCGATCACAAGAGCCTCTTTACCGTAGTGGTCTATGCCTACGAGCGGGTGGAGCAGGGGCGTTCAGAGCGTGCGATGCTTCATCGAGGTGCGCTGTCTCTGGACTTCCGAGCTGATCCCGACGAGGTCAATCGTCTCAGGAAGCTGCAGCGCGGCTTGCGGGAACTCGATACGGCTGAAGCACGCGCCCAGGCTGATGCTCTGGAGTTGCGCATCCAGCGGGAGCACGGCGCCGATCGCAGCGCCAGTGACTTGGCCGCGATGACTCTCGATGAGGTCCTCGATGCGGGGGTGCGCTGGTCGGTTGTCGGCAAGAGAGGCGCCCCGATATCCATCACTCCTCAGCTTGTGGGGCTCCTGGATCGACTCTGTTCGTCCGGTGAGCCGGCAGCTTCCGGCGCTTTGGTGCTCGAGGGTACGGAGGACCCAGAGGCTGCCAGTGGTCGGGTGATCTTCTCTTCTGGAGGTACACTCCACGCCTACCGAGGCCCGGAGTCGGTAGCTGACGTGTACCGCTCTCTCTCCTTCGTGGATCGACCGACGCTTGATTCGGCCATTGATGCTGTGGTCGGAGACGGTCCCGACTGCGAGGAGATGGCGACCTGGCTGGAGCGCGACTTCGAAGCCCTCACCGCCCGCTACGAGGTGGCGGCATCTCGGGATCTTGGCCTGCACTATCGCTATTCGTAGGTAGAGCCGCCCCCGGCAGCGCCCTTAGCTACTTCCCTCGCCTCCGCGAAGGTTGCAGTATCTTGCCTGCGTGCTGCACCAGCACCTGTTCGGCGCGGGACATGCTGTCCACCCGTCGAATCATGGCGAGATTGCGACCCAGGTCATCACAGCTCTTCTCGCAACCGCAAGCAGCCTTGGGATCGTTGCCGATGTTTGAGAACCAGGGGTCACGCTTCTCGCAGACATTGGTCATCTGGCGGAACGTACGCTGCTGCTCGTTGTTCCACATCTCGGGCAGCCGGCCCTCGTTGATGTTACCGATGGGGATGCGGTGGCTCTTCAGGCAAGAGGTCACCTTGCCGTCGGGCATGACGCGCAGGAAGGTCCAGCCGATGGTGCAGGGGAAGGTGTGGACGATGTTAGCGTCGCCCAGACCATCGACGACGTCCTTGCAGCGGAGCCGTCTCAGCCACTGCTCAAATCCAAAGAGTCTGCCTTTCTCTCCTCGCCTGGCGAGGAGCTCTTGCAGGGCCAGGCTCTGGGTGAGCAGGCGTTGGCGAGTCGCATCATCGAATAGGAGCACATCCGTGTGCCCGGGGACCGTGTCGACGACGGTGAATTCTACGGCTTCGCTGCCCGTGCTCAGAGCCAACTCGTACATAGCCTCGAACTCGTGAGCATTGAGGTTGCTGACCACGTGGTACAGCTTCACGGTCGGGCCCTTGCCTATCTCGCGCTTGTAGTTGTTGAGGTAGGTGATCAGCTCGACCAGGCGATGGAAGTCCTTCTCACCCTTGTTGGGATGAGTGGCGTCAAAGGTCGCCGCGGTGCCCGCCCAGACGCTGATAGTCAGGTCATCCAGGCCGATCTCGCAGGCCCAGCGACACCACTCTTCGTCAGCGAGGCTGAAGTTGGTGTTCACAGCTGCCGCCATACCGTGACCCTTGATGCGCTCCAGGGTCTCTCGGAGCCATGGATAGACGATTGGGTCGCCCCCCCCGGCCATGTAGAAGTCACGGGTGCCCATGGCTGCAGCGTCGTCGATGAGCTGTCGCACGACGTCGAAGCGGAGTTGACTCCGGCGGTCTTCCGCGTTGGGACCGGTCTTGGCGAGAAGGGGCGAGTGCAGCCAGCAGGCGATGCAGTCGTTGTTGCAGCGGTTGGTGACGTCCAGCTGGATCGTGCCTGGACC